>NZ_JCACHA010000635.1:0-14818 GCF_059503625.1 Skermanella sp. | reverse complement strand
GCCGGAAGCCGTCCTTCAGGCCCAGTTGAAGGCTTGGGACAATGTGGTCGCCAAGCTGTCCGCCGACCCGTTCTTCGCGAAGGTGATCGACAGCCAGAAGACCTGGGCCAAGCAGGTCGTCGGCTTCGAAATGGAATGGGAAGTTCCGCGCGAACCCGCCTACAAGCACTTCTTTTCCTGACGGGAGCGGCGATCATCGGGCCGGCGGCGGGCATTGCCCGCCGCCGGCCGTTGCTTTTCAGCCGGCCAGGGAAAACCGGCGGGGAGGCAGGCGCAGGACATGGTCGGGCGCCCTGTCGTGGAACGCCTTCACCGCTTCCACGATGCGGCGGGCCAGCATGTCGGTCATGTCGAGATGTGCCGCGCACTTCTCCGGCACTATGATGTCGATATCGTGGTCGTACCCCAAGTCCGTCGTCCGGACATCGACATCCTCAAGCTTGGGCCGTAGATGGTCCGCGAGCTTTACCGCGTAGTCCTGCGGATCGAACCGGTCGTTCCAGTCCCGGTCCGCATTGAGCCGGTTGGTGCTCAGAGTGATTTCTATCCTGATCATGTCGTTCTCGACACCCAGAGCGGCCAAGTTCAAGGCGGTACGTCTCCTTGAATCCGAAGGTAAATCGGCGATCCTCTACAAATCGTTTCTAACACGGATCGTTTCCCATCCGTCCCGCTATGCCGTGAGGTCGCAGCAGCCAACCAACATTTGATTACGACGGGAAAATAAGCAGAATGACGCGCTCTCGCTCCGCCCCGTATCCCGGTTCAAGACCGATACACAGGGCGCCAGTCCATCGTATGGAAGTTCGAAATGCCGAAATTGTCGTTCCCCAAGGAAAAGATCTCGATCCTTCTGCTCGAGGGGATTCACGATAACGCCGTCGCCGATCTGGCCGACCACGGCTATACCAACGTCACCCGGCTGCCCAAGGCGCTGGACGAACGTGACCTGATCGAACAACTGGCCGGCGTCCATATGCTGGGCATCCGCTCGCGCTCGCAGCTTACGGAAAAGGTGCTGCGCGAAGCGGATAAACTGATGGCCATCGGGTGCTTCTGCATCGGCACCAATCAGGTGAACCTGCCCGTGGCGCGCCGGCTGGGTATCCCGGTGTTCAACGCGCCGCACAGCAATACCCGCAGCGTCGCGGAACTGGTGATGGGCGAGATCATCATGCTGATGCGGGGGATCTGGGACAAGTCGCGCATCGTCCACGAGGGCGGCTGGATGAAGTCGGCCAAGGATAGCTACGAGATCCGCGGCAAGGTGCTGGGGATCGTCGGCTACGGCCATATCGGAACGCAGCTTTCCGTCATCGCCGAAGCGCTCGGCATGCGGGTGCGCTTCTTCGACGTGCAGAAGAAGCTGGCGCTCGGCAACGCCCAGTCCTGCCGCACCCTGGACGAGTTGCTGACCTTGTCGGACGTGGTCAGCCTGCACGTGCCGGACACCGCCCAGACCCGCAACATGATCGGGACTGAACAACTCAAGGCGATGAAGAAGGGCAGCTACCTGATCAACGCCGCGCGCGGCAGCATCATAGACATCGACGCCCTTGCCGCCGCCCTCAAGTCGCGCCACGTGCTCGGCGCCGCGATCGACGTCTTCCCGGAGGAGCCGGCCGGCGATGCCGACGAGTTCGTCAGCCCCTTGCGCAACCTGCCCAACGTGATCCTGACGCCGCATATCGGCGGATCGACCATGGAAGCGCAAGCCAATATCGGCAACGAGGTCGCGCGCAAGCTGATCGAGTATTCCGACAACGGTTCGACCATGGGTGCCGTCAACTTCCCCGAAGTGCAGCTTCCCGTGCGCGAAAGCGGGGTCCGCTTCCTGCATATCCACGCCAACGTCCCAGGCATCCTGCGCAAGCTCAACGAAGTGTTCTCCTCGCGCGGGCTCAACATGGCGGCCCAGTACCTCCAGACCGATCCGGAAATCGGCTACGTCGTGTTCGACGTCGACGGTGAAGTGGACGACCAGGAGATCCTCGCCGACATTCGCGCCATCGACGGCACGTTGCGGGCGCGAGTGCTCTACGACCGCCGCGCCTGAGCCGACAGCAGCGCCGCCAGGACCGCCCGGCTCAAAACCGGGCAGTCGTTCTTTCATCGAAAATCGGTGACAGTGTCGAATTGAATACTTAGCAGGAACGAACGGTTCGCTCAATCGGCGGCATGTGCCGCCGCTCCCATCTGCTTGAACACCGCTTATCCGCGCCAGCTCGCCTACCCCCGCCTGCAAACGCACCTTCGATGTTCCGCAAGCAAACTTTCTTCAAAGCTGATAGATTACGCTCAGTTGCGGTAAAGGGAGTTACACCGGGCGGAGACCCATTGGATCGGATGTGCAGCCGTATTCATCCTTCCTTGTAACGAGGAACGTGATAATCAAATCCGCAACGAGCAAGAATAGGCAGGAGGAGACAACATGAAACATCCGCGTTCCACGCCAAGCCCTTGGACCGCCTTATCTCGCCGCACCGTCCTGGGCCTCGGCGCCGGTCTTGGAGCGCTGGCATTGGGGGCGATGACCGGCCTTGCCACCGCTACCCCGGCAGCGGCACAGAGCGCTTATCCCAGCCGCCCCGTCACTCTCGTGGTGCCGTTCCCCGCCGGCGGTTCGACCGATCTCGTTGCGCGGCTGGTCGCCTCCAGGATGACTAGCGTGCTCGGTCAGCAGATCGTCGTCGAGAACAGGGGAGGCGCCGGCGGCAACCTCGGCTCGGCGGCCGTCGCCCGCGCGGAGCCCGACGGCTACACCATCCTGATGGGCACCGTCGCGACCCATGCGCTCAACCCTGCCCTTCAGAAGAAGATGCCCTACGACGCGGTCAAGGACTTCGCGCCGATCTCCCTGCTGGCGCTGATCCCCAACGTGCTGGTGGTGTCCAACGATTTCCCCGCCAAGAACGTCAAGGAGCTGATCGAGCTTCTGAAGGCCAAGCCGGGCGAATACAGCTACGCGTCCTCCGGCAACGGCACCCCGCTGCACCTGTCCGGCGAGTTGTTCAAGAGCATGGCCGGAGTAGACATGGTCCACGTCCCCTACAAGGGCGCCGGTCCCGCACTCGTGGACGTGATCGCGGGCCACGTGCCGATCATGTTCGATAACCTGCCGCCGTCGCTGGAACAGATCCGGGGCGGCAAGCTGCGCGGCCTTGCGGTCACGACCAAGGAGCGGGCGCCGTCGATCCCTGATCTGCCGACCATCGCGGAAACGCTGCCCGGCTATGAGACCTATAGCTGGAACGCCTTCTTCGCCCCGGCCGGCACGCCCAAGGCTGTGATCGACAAGCTTAACGCGGCGTCGCTCGCTGCCCTGAAGGACCCCGAGGTTTCCGCCAAGCTGGCCGACCTCAGCGCCACCGTGGTCGGCTCGACACCCGAGGAACTGGCGACCCACGTCAAGGACGAGCTTGCCAAATGGGCGCCCGTGGTGGCGGCCTCCGGCGCTCGCATCGACTGAAGCGTCCCGATCCATCCACCCCTCCCTCAACTCCAACCCCAAGCAAGCAAAGTGGCGCCCAGCCTCCAAGGCCCAGGAGCGCCACACCCAGATGAGCTGGGAGGCTCAAACACGAATGCGTAGATTGACCCTGATCGCTGCGGCCCTTGCCCTCTTCGCCGGCACGGCCGCCGCTCAATCCGACTATCCGACCCGTCCGATCACCGTCATCGTGCCGTTCACCGCCGGCGGCCCAACCGACACCGTGGCCCGTCTGGTGGCCGAACCGATGACGCGGTCGCTGGGACAGCAGGTCATCATCGAGAACGTCGGCGGCGCCGGCGGCACCCTTGGCGCCCGGCGGGTGGCGACCGCCGATCCGGACGGCTACACGCTCCTGCTGCACCACATCGGTCAGGCAACCAGCGCCTCGCTGTACCGCAAGCTGTCCTACAGCCCGGCCAAGGACTTCGCCGGCATCGGGCTGATCACCGACGTGCCGATGACCATCATCTCCCGCGCCGATTTCCCGGCCGCCTCGATCAAGGAGCTGATCGAGACCATCAAGACGAAGAAGCAGGACATCACGCTGGCCAATGCCGGTGTCGGCGCAGTGTCTCACCTCTGCGGCATGCTGCTTCAGTCGGCGCTCGGCGTGCAGATGACCACCGTTCCCTACAAGGGCACCGGTCCGGCGATGACCGACATCCTCGGCGGTCAGGTCGACCTGCTGTGCGACCAGACCACCAACACGACCGGCCACATCAATACTGGCAAGGTCAAGGCCTATGCCGTGACCACCAAGGAACGCCTCAAGACCCTGCCGAACCTGCCGACCATGGACGAATCGGGCGTCAAGAGCTTCGAAGTGGTGGCGTGGCACGGCCTCTATGCGCCCAAGGGTACGCCGAAGGCGGTCGTCGACAAGCTGGCCGCCGCCCTCCAGGGCGCGCTGAAGGATGAGAAAGTGATTGCCCGGCTGGCCGACCTCGGGGCCGAGCCGGTCTCGCAGGAAGCAGCCACTCCGGCAGCGCTCGACAAGTACCTCGCCGATGAAATCGCCAAGTGGAAGCCGGTGATCGAATCCGCGGGGGTTTACGCCGACTGACGATTCGGTTTAACTGCTGGGTTGGATCGGTTCCCGAGGGGGAGGTGCTGTCTTACGGCGGCCCCTCCCCCTCGGGAACTTTCCAACGGAAAAGTCCAAGAACGACAGACAAGTACCGGATCGAATGATCAAAAGGTACGGGGGAGGCAAAAAGCCATGGCTGCAATGATGGAGAAGCCGAGGGACGTCGTCAGCGGGGTGGTCGTGATGGCTATCGGCGCCGGCTTCCTGCTGAACGGCCTGGAGTTGGAACGCGGCAGTTCCTTCCGGATGGGTCCGGGCTATTTCCCGACGGTGCTCAGCGTCCTGATGATCGGCCTCGGAATGCTGATCACGGTCCTGGCGATCCGCAAGCCGGCGACGGACAGCGGATTCGGCGGGTTGCCCTGGAAGGGGCTGGTCCTGATCATCGGCGCCACTGTGTTGTTCGGCTTCACCCTGCGCGGTCTTGGGCTGGCACCCGTCCTGGCGATCACGGTCCTCGCGACCGCCTGGGCAAGCCGCTACGCGACGTTGCGCGCCTCGGTACCGCTGGCTCTCGGCCTCGCGGCCTTCTGCGCCTTCCTCTTCATCAAGCTGCTGGGACTGCCGCTGCCGTTGACCGGCCCCTGGCTGTCGGCTTCCTACTGGTCGCCGCCGGAAACGACCTCTTCCGTCACGGTACCCGTGGAAGAAGCAGCACCCTCCTCCGACGCCACCCGCACCGTCGCGACCCGATAGGAGATCCCTACAATGGAATTGCTCGGCGATCTCGGGATCGGCTTCGCAACGGCGTTCAGTCCCTACAATCTTCTCTACTGTTTCATCGGCGTGCTGCTCGGCACGGCGGTCGGCGTGCTGCCGGGGCTCGGCCCCGTCGCCACCATCGCGATGCTGCTGCCGATCACCTTCGGCCTGCCGCCGGTTTCCGCCCTGATCATGCTGGCCGGCATCTATTACGGCGCGCAGTACGGCGGCTCGACCACGGCGATCCTGATCAACCTGCCGGGCGAGAGTTCGAGCGTCGTGACAGCGATCGACGGCTATCAGATGGCCAAACAGGGCCGTGCCGGCCCGGCGCTCGCCACCGCAGCCCTTGGTTCGTTCTTCGCCGGAACGGTCGCGACCTTCCTGCTCGTTCTCGCGGCGCCGCCGCTGGCGGAAGTGGCGCTCAAGTTCGGTCCGGCGGAATACTTCTCGCTGATGGTCCTCGGCCTCGTGGCCTCCGTGGCGCTCGCCAGCGGCTCGCTGCTCAAGGCCTTCACGATGATCGTGCTAGGATTGCTGCTGGGTCTTGTGGGCAGCGAT
Organism: Skermanella sp.; assembly: GCF_059503625.1. Lineage (NCBI taxonomy): Bacteria > Pseudomonadati > Pseudomonadota > Alphaproteobacteria > Rhodospirillales > Azospirillaceae > Skermanella > Skermanella sp. The sequence continues at coordinate 8,975 of NZ_JCACHA010000635.1, read as the reverse complement.
GTCGAGACGGGTACGCAACGCTTTACCTTCGACATGCCGGAATTGGCCGACGGGCTCAACTTCGTGGCGCTGAGCATGGGCGTCTTCGGCTTGGGCGAGATCCTGCGCAACCTGGAACACGAGCACAGCCGCAGCGTCATGGTCAAGCACGTCAGCGGCCTGATGCTGTCCAAATCCGACTTCAAGCGGATCATCGGCCCTGTCCTGCGGGGTACCGGCCTGGGATCGGTCCTCGGCATCCTGCCCGGCGGCGGCGCCATGCTGGCGTCGTTCGCCGCCTATACGATGGAAAAGAAGATCTCGCCCAACAGGGCGCAGTTCGGCAAGGGAGCGATCGAAGGCGTCGCGGCGCCTGAATCGGCCAACAATGCCGGTGCGCAGACATCCTTCATCCCGATGCTGACGCTGGGCATCCCGTCGAACCCCGTCATGGCCTTGATGATCGGCGCGATGATCATCCAGGGCATCACGCCCGGTCCCAACGTCGTCACCGACGAACCGGAGCTGTTCTGGGGCATGATCGTGTCGATGTGGATCGGCAACCTCATGCTGGTGCTGCTCAACCTGCCGCTGATCGGACTGTGGGTCCGGATGCTGACGATCCCGTACCACCTGCTTTTCCCGGCCATCATCGCGTTCTGCTGCATTGGCGGCTTCAGCGTCAACAACAGCGTGTTCGACGTCTTCATCATGGCCCTGTTCGGCGTAGTCGGCTACACGCTGATCAAGCTGGACTTCGAGCCGGCGCCCCTGCTGCTCGGCTTCGTCCTGGGTCCCATGCTGGAAGAGAACCTGCGCCGCGCCATGCTGCTCAGCCGGGGCAGCCCGATGGTCTTCATCACGCATCCCCTCAGTCTCGGCCTGCTGACGGTAGCGGCCGCACTGCTGCTGGTCGTCGTCCTGCCCTCGGTCCGCTCGAAGCGCGAGGAAGCCTTCAGCGAGTAGCCCCCACAGGCTCATCCACCGCCCGCCCCTTTCCCGATGGAGCAACCGATGTCGATCAAGGATCTTCTGGTTCACGTCGATCAGTCCCCGGCAACGGCGACACGCCTTGACGCCGCGCTGGACCTTGGCGAGCGTTTCGGCGCCCATGTCACGGCCCTTCACCTGATCGCGGAACCGTTCATGCGCTCCATGGCCGGCTATCACCTGCCGGCCGACATCCTGAAGGAGCACCTTCGTCACGCGGAAGCGGAGGCCGAACAGGTCTTCGCCCAGGCCCGCGAAGCCGCCCAGCATCGTGGAATCTCCCTGGAGACGCGGGTCGAATCCGGTTCTCTCGACCGCCTGCCGGCGCTCTTCGCCCGCAACGCCCGCAATGCCGACCTGATCGTCGTGGGCGAGCCCAACCCGGAGGCCGGCGGCGCCGACGAGACGCTGCTGGTCGAAGCCGCTTTCATGGACACAGGCCGTCCGGCCCTGGTCATCCCCCAGGCCGGCGCCGTCAAGCTACCGCCCGAACGGGTCATGATCGCATGGGACGGCTCGCGCGAGGCGGCCCGCGCGGTTCACGACAGCATGCCCCTGCTTCGCCTTGCGGAGGAAGTCGTCGTCCTGATCGTGGACGCCAACAAGCTGGGTCCCCGCTTCGGCCAGACCCCCGGCGCCGGCATCGTGGCGCATCTCGGCCGTCACGAAGTGGCAGCCCGGATCGCACAAGTGCAGAGCGGCGGCAGCGCCATCACCGACCTGATCCTTGCCGAAGCCAAATCGGCCGGGGCCGATCTGATCGTCATGGGCGGCTACGGCCACTCCCGCCTGCGCGAACTGATGCTGGGCGGCGTCACCCGTCACATGATCGAACGGATGATGCTGCCGGTCCTGCTGGCACATTGAAACGGCAACCGCCGCGCCGATGAGGCGCGGCGGATTCACGGGCGCCTGCGGAAACTCACCCTGCGTTTGCGGCTATGATGATCTGCCGGCGCCGCAGTTCTCGGGCTCTCGCTTTCGATCCGGTTCCGGCTCCGGCTCACCGCTCGGTCCCTTCCCTTGCTCGTGCAGAGGACTGCGGACTGAAGCGCCGTGCGGCTTCGCCCCGCCTTTGAACCGTTTCGGGTCTTTCTGCCGCCACCACGCATCAAGCCGGTTCATGACCGGCGTCACCGTCATGCCGTGGATCAGGATCGAGCACATCACCACGAAGCCGGTCACGGCCCACAGGATCTCCTTCTCCGCCAGCGCCGTGTGGTTGACTGCGTAGGCCAGGTAATAGAACGATCCGATCCCCCGGATACCGAACAAGCCGATCACGAAGCGCTCCGACATCGGCAAGCCCGATCCCGTCAGCGCGATCAGCCCTGCCACTGGCCGCACCAGGAACACGAAGGCCAGACCGGCGAGCATCGCCTCCCATGTCAGCGCCGACAGCAGTCCGCCGGCGATGGCGCCGCCGAACAGGACCAGCACGACCATCATCAGCAGTTTCTCGATCTGCTCCGAAAACGTGTGCAGGCTTTCATGGAAGTCATGCGACCGCTCGGTATGGCGCAGCGTCACCGCCGCGACGAATACCGCCAGAAATCCGTAGCCGTGGACCAACTCGGTTACGCCATAGGAGACCAGCGTTATCCCGAGCGCCGCCAGTCCCTCGCGCGTATCGGCGATCCGCGTCTCGGCGGGCAGACGGAACGCGAGCCACCCCAGTACTCTGCCGACGATCCAGCCCACGACCAGACCTGCAGCCAGTTTCCAGACGACATCGACCGCCAGCCACTCCGCCATCCACCAGTCGGGCGTCAGCCAGTTCGCCGCACCCGCGCCCACGGTAGCGGTGCTGGCCGCCATCGCGATGGCGAAATTCGTGAAGGGAAACGCCAGCCCGTCGTTCAGGCCGGCTTCCGAGGTCAGGCTGAACCGCACCTCGTCCTCGCCGCCCGAGCGGGGCGGTCCGACCTGGATGTCCGCCGCCAGCACCGGATCGGTCGGCGCCAGGACGGCACCGAGCAGGATCGCAGCCGGAAGGGAAAGTCCCAGTATCCACATGCTTAAAAAGGTGATGCCCAGGATCGACAGAGGCATGGTGACACCCAGCAACAGCCAGGTAGTCCGCCACTCCTTCAATCCCATCGGCCGGTCCAGCTTCAGCCCCGCTCCCAGCAGCGCGATGATCACCACAAGCTCGGTAATGCGCTCGACGAAGCTCGACTGCACCAGGAAGTTCGGGTCCGGCCCCGTCCCCGGCACCATGAAAAGCCCGAACCCGAGCATGACGCAAAAGATCGGCAGCGACAGCGGAGCATTGCGCAGCAGCATGGGAAGCCATGCGATGGCCAGGATGACCACGCCAAGCCCGGTCAGGAGAACGATGTAAGAGTCCATGAAGCTTTCTGAAGTTTCGGCGCGATACCGCCCCTCTGCAACACTTCCCGCTGGCCGATGTGCCGGACAGCCCTCCGTGCGGCAGCCGCGCCAAGCGTCCTACTACACGGCGGTTACCAACAAAAGGTAGTATACCGCAACCCAGGATCATACTATGTTCATGGAACGTTACCGAAACTCCGGCGTTTCCCTCACCAGATTTCATCCTTGCCGACTTCCTCCCCAACTTCCTCCCGCTCAACCGGTCCCGCACGGAGCGCATGACACGGCCCTTCCGCCGACATCAGGAGATGGTCAACAACATCGTTGGCGCTATCGCCCGGCGCGAAACCGACGTGCGCGACATCCTCGCCGCAGTCACTCCCGGCGGCGGCAAAAGCCTTCTCCCCGTGATCGCCGCCGCCCGCCTGATCCAGTCCGGCGTAGCCGAACGCGTCTGCTGGATCGTGCCGCGCGACAGCCTGCGCCTTCAGGCGGAAGAGGCTTTCATCGATCCGCACTGGCGTACCGCCCTGGGCCATAACCTGACCGTCCGGGCTGCGGAAAATGCACCCGATCCGTGCCGGGGCCTGCAAGGCTACGTGACGACCTATCAGGCCGTGGCCGCAGCACCGGAGCTTCATTTGGCCGAGTTCCAGCGGCACAAGTACCTGATCGCGATCGACGAGCTTCACCACCTGCCCGCCCTCTCCGACCTCGACACGCTGACCACGGCGGCCGACGAGACCGCCTGGAGCCGGACCATCGTGCCGCTGCTGGAACTGTCCGCGGTACGCCTGCTGATGTCAGGCACGTTGCAGCGGACCGATGGCAAGGCGATCCTGTGGTTGCCCTACAGGAAGCCGCAGGGCATGCGGCGTGTCCGCGAAATCGACTTCACCGCCGACAACTGGGCGATCGTCGGCTACAGCCGCCGTCAGGCGCTGGCCGAACGGGCGGTCCTGCCGGTGACGTTCGGGGCGCTCGACGGCGATGCCGAATGGCGCGATCCGCTGTCGCAGGAGCGCAGCGTCGAAAGCCTGAGCCAGGCCGGAGAGTTGGCCCACGACGCCCTGTTCACCGTCCTGCGGACGGAATTCGCCGACGCCATGCTCCGCGTCGCCTACAACGCCTGCCGCGATCACCGCACCGCCCGCCGCAAGGCCATCGGCGCCCGGCCCGGCGACGATGTCCGGGGTCTCGGCAAGCTTCTGGTGGTGGCGCCCGATCAGGCGACCGCGTGGCGCTATGTCGAGCATTTGCGCAAGCCTTTCCCCGACGACCTCAAGCAACTGATGGTGCGGGCAGCCATGAGCGACGTTGCCGACGCCCAGCAAGCCATCGCCGAGTTCCGCATGCGCCCTTTTCCGGCAATCCTGGTGACGGTGTCGATGGCCTATGAGGGGATGGACTGCCCGGAAATCTCCCACATCGCCTGCCTGACCCATATCCGCTCCCGCCCCTGGCTGGAACAGATGATCGCCAGGGCGACCCGCGTCGATCCCCATGCCGGCGACTATGAGGGGCAGTCGGCACTGGTCTACCACCCCGACGACCCGATGTTCCGCGCCTTCCGCCACGACATCGAGACCGAACAGGGCACCAAGGCCCGCATCGTCCGCCGCCGCGCCCAGCACAGTCTGCCGCTGGAGGAGATCGAGCACAACCGCCCTCCGGCCATCACCCCCCTGCACAGCAACGCCACGGCTCTCCGCTTCGACGTCGTCGCACCCGGCCCCGATTTCGGCATAACGGCAGCGGCCAATGCCAGCTCCGGCACCCTGCCCCTGTTCGACCCGCCCTCCGTCGCCGAGCACCGCCTGCGCCAGCGGATCGGCCAGATGGTCGCCGCCCAGGTGATCGAGGACGAGGACGCCCACCTGATCCGCCGCAACTCCGGCTACCACGCCTACAACGCGATCCTGAAACGGGTGCTCGGCAAGAGCCGCGCCGAAATGCACCTGTCCGAACTGGAAGCCGCCGTCGGCTGGCTGGAACGCAACCGCCTCAGCGACCACGCCGGCCTGATCGAAAACGACCCCCAATACCGCTGGTCCGCCACCCGCCGCCCCGGTTCCATCCGGCTTGGGCCGCACAAGTTATGACGTCTGCGTTTAGCGGCGATTGCGAGCGGCGCGCTGGTCATCCTGCCTCTCTCGGCACCAGTCGGCGATCTCATCGACCAAAGCCAGGACCTCTTTCAGACCGCGATCGAGGTCGGCATCCTCCGGTTCGAACGGCATACCACCGCCCGGCGTCGGATACCGGAATTGGGTGGCATAACTGGTGAACTCGTCGAATGCCATCAAATCAGCACGCCAGACATGGTCTGGTGGGAGAAGTTGAGCCAGCGTACCCAGTTGATGGTGGCTTGAAGGAAAATGAATGCCTTCTACGGTTAACACTGCCTTCAGCAGTTTTTCTGCCGCTTGCTCGATGTTGAAGGCGCAATGCCTTGGGTGCTGATCCATCAACTTGGTTGCGACGACCAAATCCTCTCGCGCTATCTTGATAAAAGAGACGACCTTTCTCTCGGCGGTCATCTTGACGAGGCGTCCCGCGCCCTTGCGAGCGCACGGTCCTGGTAAAGGATACGTCCCTCTCGGGTCGCGCGGTTTACCAGACTGCCAGCTTCATCGCGTTCAGTCAGAAAATCGGACCAGGAACAAGGTACGACATCATAGCCCAAGCCGCAGGCAACAAGAGGCTCGGCCACCGAGAAACTGCTATAGGCTTTTTCAGGAAGTCCGTCGGGTAGAACGACCAGTAAATCGAAATCGCTATCCTCCCGGCAGTCGCCACGTGCCCTGCTGCCGAACAGCCAGATCATGCGCGGTCGCAGCTTCGCCACCAGCCTGTCCCGCAGGAACGCCATCGCCGCCGCCTCGTCGCGAAATGGCCCCACGGGCTTAGATCCAAGGCCCTTGAGCAGACTACGGACAGTCTCTTCCTTCCCTTCTTTCAGAAGTTCGGCAATCGACTGAAGAATATCACGATGTTCAGGAGCAGCCCGAACCGACTGTACCGGGAGAGCCACAGCAATCTCCGTATTACGAAACTATCATATCGTAATACAAAGCGCTTTCGTACAGCAAGAGGGAAAGGCAGTGCCTCAACCGCATAAACTCCGCTCCCAATTGTTGAGCGTAGACAACCAGACATTTGCCTCAGGAATCGACACATGACCGACGAAGCACAGGCCGCCGCGAAGGATCAGGAGCGCCTGAAGGGCGACAATACCATTCCGCAGGGCGGCGGAGAGGGCGGCAAGAAGGACACCACGACATCGGGCGGCACGGGCAGCAAGCAGGGGCCAGCCTCCGATGCCGACCCCAACCTGAAGCCGCGCAAGCCCGGCGACAGCTAAAGCCGGATCAAGCTGCGGAAACCGCCTTCAGGGCGGTTTCCAAATCCGCCCGCAGGTCCGATACGTCCTCCACCCCGACCGACAACCGGATCAACCCGTCGCTGATGCCCAGTGCTTGCCGCTGTTCCGGCGGAATGGTCGCATGGGTCATGATCGCGGGATGCTCGATCAGGCTTTCCACTCCCCCCAAGCTCTCGGCCAGCGCGAACAACTGCGTCCGCTCCAGCATCCGCTTGGTTTCCGCCAACCCGGCGTTCAGCTCGACGGTCACGATACCACCGAAGCCGTGCATCTGCCGGCGTGCCAACTCGTGCTGCGGATGGCTCTCCAACCCCGGATAGATCACCCGCTTGACCTCCGGCCGGGTTTCCAGCCAGCGCGACAGTTCCAGTGCGTTGCCGCAGTGGCGCTCCATCCTCAGTGCCAGCGTCTTCAGCCCGCGCAAAGCCAGGAAGCTGTCGAACGGTCCGCTGATCGCTCCGACCGCGTTCTGGAGGAACTTCATCTGGTCGCGCAGCTCGGCGTTCTCGCCTACCACGACCGTCCCGCCGACCATGTCGGAGTGGCCGTTCAAGTACTTGGTCGTGCTGTGGACGACCGCGTCGATGCCCAACTCGATCGGCCGCTGCACCCAGGGGCTGGCGAAGGTGTTGTCCGCGACCGTCCAGATACCGCGCTCCCTGGCGAACCGAGCGATGGCTTCCAGGTCGCTCAGCTTCAGCATCGGGTTGGTCGGAGTCTCTATCCAGATCAGCTTGGTCTCCGGCGTCACCGCCGCAGCCAAGGCATCCATATCAGCCAGATCGACATAGTCTATTCGAAGCCCCGCCGAGCGCTTCCGCACCCGCTCGAACAGGCGGAAGCTGCCGCCGTAGAGATCGTCGGACGCCACCACATGGGCGCCGGCATCCAGCGTCTCCAGCAGCGTCGAAATCCCGGCCAGCCCCGAAGCGAAGGCGAAGCCCGCCGTGCCGCTTTCCAGATCGGCGATGCAGCGCTCGAACGCCATGCGGGTCGGATTCTGGCTGCGCGCGTATTCGTACCCTTTGTGGACGCCGGGGCTTTCCTGAACGAAGGTCGAGGTGGCGTAGATCGGCATCATGACCGCCCCGGTCGATGGATCGGGGGATTGCCCGGCATGAATGACGCGGGTCGAAAAAGCCAGCCGGTTCGCGGAATTCACTGTCATCATTGCCCCAGGCGGAAGTGGTTGATCATGTCGACCCGCGTCACCAGCCCGATGAAACGGTCGTTCTCCGTGATGATGGCGACCCGGTCCGCCGCGAAGATCGGGAACAGCGCGTCGATCGGCGAGCGCGCGTCCAATGTCTGGAGCGAGCCGGTCATGGCGTCACGGACATTCCGCTGGAACGCCTTCGGCCCGCCATGTCCCGAGATATCCCGGAGCAGGTCGCTCTCGTCCACCAGTCCGACCAGCTTGCCGTCCTCGATCACCGGCAGCTGCGAGATATCGGCAGCCCTCATGCGGCTATAGGCGGTCCGCAGCGTGTCGTCGGGACCTACCGAAATCGTGCCGCCCCTGTCGTAGCGCCGCGTCACCAGATCGCGGACATCGCCGTAATGCGGCCGGTCGGTGAAGCCCTGTTCCAGCAGCCAAAAGTCGTTGAACATCTTGGACAGGTACTTATTGCCGCTGTCGCAGATGAAGGTGATCACCCGCTTCGGCACCGTCTGGTCCCGGCAGTAGCGCAGGGCCGCCGATACCAGCGTGCCGGAGGACGATCCGGCCAGGATGCCTTCCAGCACCAGCAGGTCGCGCGCCGTCTCGAAGCTTTCGCGGTCCGGGATGGTATAGGCCGACGTAACCAGCGACATGTCGGCGACCGGCGGTATGAAATCCTCGCCGATGCCCTCGACCGCCCAGGAGCCGGCCTCCTCGAGTTCGCCGGTCTTGACGTAGTGCGCCAGGACCGAGCCTTCCGGATCGGCCAGCACCATTTCCGTTTCCGGCGACACGCGCTTGAAGAAGCGCCCCAGCCCTGTCAGCGTGCCGCCCGAACCGACGCCGCACACGATAGCATCGACCTGTCCCTCCATCTGCCGCCAGATCTCCGGCGCCGTCGTGGTCTCGTGCGACAGCGGGTTGGCCTCGTTGCCGAACTGGTTGACGTAGAAGGCGTTGTCCAGACCGGCGGTGATTTCGTGGGCCAGATCCTGGTAATATTCGGGATGGCCCTTGCCGACATCCGACCGCGTGATCCGCACATCGGCGCCCAGTGCCCGCAGGTTCAGGACCTTCTCGCGCGCCATCTTGTCCGGAACCACCAGGATCAGCTTGTAACCCTTG
>NZ_JCACHA010000634.1:0-14865 GCF_059503625.1 Skermanella sp. | reverse complement strand
AAGAAATGGGGCCTCCGGTAGACCCGGTACTGTCCACCCTGTCCTGGCCGGAAGTGCTGGTCGGCATTGGCGTCGCGGCGATCGTGCTGAGCACCATGGAAGTCGAAAAGGCGATGCGACGGCTGAGCCGCGCCGGTCAGCCCGCAATGCACCGGGCGGGCGCCCCGTTCATCGCCGCTAAGGATTCCAAAATCAGTTCCGGATGAAGAGGCGAGACAGCGCGTTATTGCAGGCGCCCTGACGGGCGCTGCATCCGAATTGGTTCAACACCCTGCCGGGAGGTTTGTCATGGATCCGTTCACCGAGCTGAGAAGTGGTCGCGAGGCGATGTTCAAGCGTGATCAGGAGATGTGGTTCCGGATCCAGGTGCGCCGGACCAGGCTGCTGGCCCGATGGGCTGCCGCACGGAGAGGCCTCACCCCGGCGCAGACAGAAGCCTATGCCTCGGCGCTGATCGCCCTGCAGCTGGAGCCGGCCGGCTATCTCCGCGTCATTGATCGCGTGCATTCCGATCTCTGCGGCCATGGCGACGATCTGCCGCGCGCGGCGATCGAGTGGGAAGCCGAGCGCCTGCTGGAGATTGCCGGCAGTGAGATCCGCATGGCTGAGGCCGAGATAAGGGCCTCGGCATGACGGCGCGGCGGGCTCGGGGGCAGGGGAGCGGCGACACGGTGGGATTACCGCATCCGTTACAGCTATGCTCAGGCTGCAGAACGATGAGAATTCTCGATTGCATGTCGCGAGATTGCACGTTCTGAAATCGAAGACACTACTGATGGCGTCGGCACATTAGGAAGCCAGATTTGCAAGGATCCGGCGAGACACGAACATGGATCCGGCCTCGGCACGGGCATCTTCTCGTGTTTCTTCGGAATCGGTGGCGGTTTCCTAGTCGTGCCGGGGCTTGTCGCGTCGTAATCGGCGGCGCGGCGGCGGACTCGTCAGCGCCCGGGTTGCCGGGCGTCTGTCGGCTACGACCGGCACGCTCTCCGTCGTGTTCGCTGGAATGATCTTTGTCGTTGCCGCGTACATGTTGTGGAAGACCCTTGATGCGGTTTGATGAGAAAGCGCACCAAGTCGCGGCCCGTGCGTGAACTTCTTCAACATCTTCTTCCGCGCTTTGCGTCGATCCATACTGACGACCTGGGCAATCTGCCGAAAGCCCAGGGAGTGCAGCGCAACTGGGGAATGGCAGGACGTTCGGATTGCGATCAACCAGCGTTGCGGATGGCTGCGGAATAAGGATAAAGCTTGCTTTGCACCTCGTGGGAAAACCGGGGTTGATCGACTGAGCCGCAGCATCGACGCTCCGTAGATCGTCCAGGCGCCGGTCGACGTGACGGTTCCGCTTGGACCTGATGAGGTTGGCGGGTCGCCAGCACGATCAAGACCCAGGAGGTGGGTAGGAGCGTGGTAAGTTCTGTGCGTGATTGCCCGTCTGTCTGGTCGGATTATGCGCCTGCCATGGACAATACGAGCATGGAGCCATCGCCGGGTGGACCGGCGGTTCTGCTCATCTGGCTTGAGCGAGCCATGATGTAATGCAGCGCACCCTGAACCGTCGGCGGAATATAGACTGGTTGAATTAAAATAAAATGGCAAAAAATTTTAGATGCAAGGACGGTAGTACTTGAGTATCTAAACATTAACTTGTTCATCATGTAAATTTCATGTGCTGTCGTCAGGATCACCTCGCCTGCCGCCGTACCATCAAAAAGACGCTTTTCCCGGCGGCTGGCTCGATTGGAAACTGGGCCACCAAGGGGGGAAACCACCATGCCGACGCTCGATATCCCGGAAGGCCAGCAGTTGGACGGCGGACAGCCGCTCGTCATCGGGCATCGGGGAGCCAGCGGCTCGCGTCCCGAACACACCCTCGAATCTTATCGGCTTGCCATCGAACTCGGCGCCGATGTGGTCGAGCCGGATCTCGTGACCACTCTGGATGGCGTCCTGATCGCCCGGCACGAGAACCTGCTGGCCCAGGCGCGGCTCGATGCCGACGGCAATATCGTGTTCGACGAGGCCGGCAGGCCGGTCATTGATCAGGAAACCACCAATGTCGCCCATTTCGACGGCGACGGTGACGGGAAACCCGATTTTGCCGACCGGCTGGCGGTCAAGGAGATCGACGGAAACCCGGTCGCCGGCTGGTTCAGCGAGGATTTCACGCTTGCCGAAATCAAGGAACTGAGCGCCCGCGAGCGCATTCCCGAAGTGCGCCCGGAAAACACGACCTATAACGACCAGTTCGAGATTCCGACCTTCGAGGAGCTGATCCAACTGGTGAAACAGACCGAGGCCGAGACCGGCCATAAGGTCGCGATCATCCCGGAAACCAAGCATCCGACGTATTTCGCGCTGGAAGGCACCCACCAGAACGAGGACCGCGACGGCAATGGTGCCCTGGACAGTGGCGAGGACGTGAACCGCAACGGCAAGCTCGACGTGGTCGATGGCGGTTCTCCGATCGATGACGATACCAGCCGGGTCATGATCGAAACGCTGACGGAACAGGGCTTCACCGATCCCGGACGGGTCTATGTCCAGAGCTTCGAGGTAGCCAACCTGCTGAAGCTCCAGGGCAAGATCATGCCGGCCGCCGGCGTGGATTTTCCGCTGATCCAGCTCCTGGACGACCTTGGCGGGTCGACCATCCCCTATGACGTGACGTTCAACACCGATCCGGACAAGGCCGATCTGGGTGCCGACCCGTCGGTCTATGACGGCCTGCCCTTCAGGGTGACCGCCGAGACCGACTACGGCGACCTGGTAACGCCCGAAGCGCTGAAGCAGATCGCCGGAACCTATGCCGAAGGCATCGGTCCCTGGATCAACAGCTTCATCCTGCGCGAACCGTTGACGGCGCCGGTCGACGCCGATGACGACGGCAACGCCCAGGTCACCACACGCCTGACCGGCGAGATCACGTCGCTGGTCGCCGATGCCCACGACGCCGGCCTGAAGGTCACTCCGTACACGCTGCGGGCGGAGGAGCCGTTCCTGGCGCTGGAAGACGACGGTACCGCGCAGACGCTTGCCGAGCAGGTCGAACTGCTGACGAAGCTGGGCGTCGACGGGCTCTTCACGGACCAGCCGGGCGTGGCGGCGGACACGCTGGAGGACCTGTCGGGCGCCGGCGCCGAAATCCGGGTCGCCACCTACAACGCCTCGCTCAACCGCGCCACCGAGGGGGAACTGGTTTCCGACCTGTCCGCCGGTGACGACCAACAGGCGAAGAAGGTGGCGGAGATCATCCAGCGGACCGACCCCGACATCGTGCTGGTCAACGAGTTCGACTACGACGCCCAGGGCAAGGCGGCCGACCTGTTCCGCGACAATTACCTGAAGGTCGGGCAGAACGGGCAGGACCCGGTCGACTATCCCTACCATTACGTGGCGGCCAGCAATACCGGCGTTTCCTCCGGCCTCGACCTGGACAACAGCGGCACGGTCGGCGGCCCCGGCGACGCCTTCGGATTCGGCGCCTTCCCCGGCCAGTTCGGTTTCGTGATCTATTCCAAGTATCCGATCGTCGAGGATCAGGTCCGCACGTTCCAGAACTTCCTGTGGAAGGACATGCCGGGCGCGCTGCTGCCAGACGACGCCTCGACCGCGGAAGCGGCGGATTATTACAATGCGCAGGAACTCGACGCGCTGCGGCTGTCGTCCAAGAACCATGTGGACGTGCCGGTCGAGGTCGACGGCGAGATCGTCCACATCCTCGCGGCCCACCCGACGCCGCCGGTCTTCGATGGGCCGGAGGACCGCAACGGCCTGCGCAATCACGACGAAGTCCGCTTCTGGGACGACTATGTGACGCCGGATGGCGGCGGGTACATCTATGACGACAACGGCCGGCAGGGCGGGTTGGGTGCCGGCGAGCGGTTCGTGATCGTCGGCGACTACAACACCGATCCGTTCGACGGCGACGGTGTGCCGGGGTCCGCCCAGCAGATCGTCGGCAATCCCTGGGTCGATGCGGCGGTCGCTCCGGACAGCGACGGCGCCGTCGTCGCCTCGCTGGCGCAGGATGGGATCAACAACGAGCATCTTGGCAATCCGGGTCTGGATACTGCCGATTTCTCGGAACCGCCGGGCAACCTGCGGGCCGACTACGTGCTGCCGTCGGCGGCCGGGTTCGATTTGAAGGATGCCGGGGTCTTCTGGCCCGCCCCCGGCCAACCGGGCGCCGATCTGATCGACGCGTCCGACCACAGGCTCGTCTACGCCGATCTCCAGATCACTGCGGCCCCGACCGTCGATGTCACCGGGATCGAGTTCCAGGGCGCCGCCCTGCTCGGCACCGGCACGGAGTTCGAGGGGGAAGAGATCGGCGGCCTGTCCGGCCTCACCTGGGACCCGGTCCAGGGTGTTTTCCACGCCCTGTCGGACAGCCGAGGCGGCGACACCGGCGCGCCCCGCTTCTTCACGCTCGACCTCGACCTGTCGGATGGCCGCTTCGCCAACGACGATTTGACTTTCACCGGCGTCACCACGCTGACCGATGCGGATGGCAAACCCTTCGCGGATGGCGCGCTCGACCCGGAGGGCATCGCCTTCGCCGGCGACGGTACGATCTACATTTCGTCGGAAGGCGACGCGAGCCAGAAGATCCCTCCCTTCGTCAACGCCTTCTCCCTCGATGGCAAGCAGGTCCGGGAACTCGACGTGCCGGCTAAGTTCGATCCTGCCGAGGACGGGACGTCGGGTATCCGCAACAACCTGGCTTTCGAAAGCCTGACCCTGACGCCCGATCACCGGACGATCTATGCGGCGACCGAGAACGCGCTGGTCCAGGACGGCCCGGCGGCCGACCTGACCCAGGGCAGCCCGTCGCGGATCGTCGCCTTCGACACCGCCAGCGGCAAGGCCAAGGCGGAGTACGTCTACGAAACCGATGCGGTCGCCGAGACGCCGGTGCCGGCGGACGCCTTCGCGACGAACGGACTGGTCGAGCTGATAGCGCTCGACAACGGCGGAACCCTGCTGGCGCTGGAGCGGTCCTTCAGCACCGGCGTCGGCAACACCATCAAGCTCTATGAAGCCCGGATCGGCGACGCCACCGATGTCTCCGGCATCGAAAGCCTTGCCGGTTTGGCAAATCCGCCGAAGCCGGTGGAGAAGGAACTGGTGTTCGACTTCGCCGACCTTGGGCAGCCGCTCGACAATGTCGAGGGAATGGCGCTTGGCCCGCTGCTGCCCGACGGGCGGCAGAGCCTGACCTTCGTCAGCGACAACAACTTCTCCGATACCCAGTTCACCCAATTCCTGACGTTCGCCGTGGATCAGGAAGGCGGCATCGGGCTGCTGGGTACGCCTTCGTTCGAGTAGAGGGTCCAATCGCGGCGCACCTGAGGACCGAGGGTTGGTTTTCCCCCCGGTCCTCGCCGCTCCGCCATCAGCGCCGAAGGATCGGAGCGTCGCCGCAATTTCGAGGCAGTTCGGGAGCAATAGGCAGGTTACCGCGACGGACGCCGCGCTGTCATCCGCTTGTCATGCCTGAGACCTAGGCTGTCGCCTGTCAACGTTTTCATAACTATCAACAAAATAACGCCGACGGGTGGCTTGATGGGGCTTCTGCTTCCAGTGATCTTCTGGCTCTGCCTGGCATCGGTATCTCCGGTGCGCGCCGAAGCCGTGACCGGCGCGGGTTCGACTTTCGCTTTTCCGCTGCTCGGTCAATGGGGACAGAAATTCCAGGCGTTCGAAGAAAGCGGCAACCTTGCCGCCGTTTCGCCGGACGGACCGATCACATCGGAGGGCGGCCTGGGCTCCTTGCTCTCGCCCTGGGCAACCGGCATCGACTACGAGCCGGTGGGATCGCTCGGCGGCATCATGCGCGTCATCGGCCGCGCGGTGGATTTCGGCGCTTCCGAAAGGCCTCTGTCGGCCGAGGAAGTGGATCATCACGGGTTGATCCAGTTCCCGGTGACGACGGGCGGCGTCGCGGTGGTTTTCAATCTGCCCGGCGTGGCGGATGCGACCCTGCGCCTGACCGGGGCAGTTCTCGCCGATATCTATCTGGGAAAGGTGGACACCTGGTCCCACCGGGACCTCAAGGCGCTCAATCCGTTTGTGCCTTTGCCGGACGCTCCGATCATGGTCGTTCACCGGAGCGACGGGTCCGGCACCACCTACAATTTCGCGGCCTATCTCGCCAAGTCCAGCGGCGACTGGAGGGAGCGGGTCGGCATCGATACCGAACTGAAATGGACGGCCGGACGGGGAGCCGAGGGCAGCCGGGGGATCGTCGAGGCGGTGACGGGCGCTTCGAACTCGATCGGGTACGTCGAGGTCGGGCAAGCCCGGCGAAGCGGATTGTCCATGGCCTCGATGGAGAACCATGCCGGCGAGTTCAGGGCGCCGTCCCCGCAATCCATCGCCGCCGCGACCACCGGCGCGGACTGGGCGGGATCGAGGCACTATGACCTTCTGCTCACGGATACCACCGACGCCGACGCCTATCCCATCGCGGCCACCGTTTACGCGCTGATGCCGCGGGAGGCGCGGTCGAGCACCGCGCGGACGCTTCGCTTCTTCGACGCGGCCCTTACCCACTGGCAGCAAGACGCCGTCGATCTTGGATATGTCCCGCTGCCGGAGGAAGTCGTCGGCCAAATCAGATCCTACTGGAAATCCAACTTGAAATAAGAGAACGGCTTCTGCGAAGAGGAGCCAGCGAAGGACAACTTATGCAGGTCGATATCTTTACCCAGATCATCGTGCCCGTCGTCGGGGGGCTTGGCATCTTCATGCTTGGCCTGGAGTTCATGTCGAACGGCATCCAGGCGGTTGCCGCCAACCGCATGCGGGCGCTGCTCGCCAAACTAGCGGGAACACCGATCAAGGGCGTCTTCGCCGGCACCCTCATCACCGGCGTCATTCAATCCTCCACGGCGATGACCGTCATGGTCGTCGGCATGGTCAATGCCGGCGTCGTCGGCCTGCGCCCGGCGATCAGCGTGATCATGGGCGCCAACATCGGCACGACGCTCGGGAACGGCCTGATCGCCTTGCCACTTGGCCCGCTCGGTCTGCTGCTGGCCGGTTTCTTCGCGCTTGTCCACATCTTTGCAAAGTCGGACAGGACGAAGAACATCGCCCTGGCCTGCATGGGCTTCTCGCTGATCTTCTACGGCCTCAACCTGATGACCGGCGGCTTGAAGCCGCTGCGCGCCATGCCGGAGGTGATGTCCGCGATCTCGTCGCTGCGGGCTGACGATTACGTCGGACTGCTCACCTGCGTCGTGACGGCGGCGCTGGTCACGGCGATGATCCACTCCTCGTCGGCGACCATCGGCATCGTGATGGGGCTGGGCGCCTCTGGGATCCTCGACTGGCAGACTGCCGTGGCCTTCTCTCTCGGCGCGGATTTGGGCACCACGATAACGTCCTGGATCGCATCGCTGAACTTGTCGAAGAACGCGAAGCGCGCGGCATACGCCCACATCTCGTTCAACATCATCGGCGTCATGGTGACCATTCCGCTGTTCTTCATTTCCATGGACGTGCTTCGCTTCGCCATGCAGTGGTTCGGCGGCGATCCCGGCGTTCCGATGATGGTGAACGGCAAGGAGACCTACCCGCTCGTTCCTGTCGCGATCGGGCTGTATTCCACTTTCTTCAACGTATTCAACACTTTGCTGCTATTCCCCTTCGTCGGCGTGTTCGAGCACGTCTTGTCCCGGATCGGGCATGATGCCTCGGAGGACATAGAGGATTATTCGCTGCCGAAGTATCTTGCGGCGAACCTGCGGGGCAATCTCGTGGAAGGCGTTCCGGCCCTCCGCAAGGAGATCGAGCGCCATCTGGGAGCGGGCAGGATCTATCTGGACATCGCGAAGGGCCTGCCGGACGCACCCAAGGATCCGCAACCCCACAACGTCAACCTCGGCAATCTCAGCCGGGATATCGGCGTGTTCGCGTCGACGCTGCTGAAACCCGGTCAACCCTATTCGCAGGCCGATCTGGTGGCGAGCCTGATCGAGGAAGCCGATTTCGCCGAGAGTTTGGGGGAGACGCTCAACCAGATCGCCCGGCGCGTCAAGAGCGAGGAGTTTTCGCCGGCGGGACGCGGTCTGATCGAGAGCATCCTCGATCAGGTTTCCGATGCAATGGGGACCGTGCTTCCCGCTTCGCCGAAAGCGGCGGCGCCCTTGTCGGCGGAGCAGCGCATCAGCGGGCTTGCCGAACTTCGGCGCCGATGCCTGAGACTGGATGAACTCGCTCCGACGGAAAGAGGTTCGCTCCTGGCAATCCTGGGAAGCGCCGAACGGGCCTTCCTGCTGATCGAGCGCATCGCCGACGAACGAGGCTCGGTCAATCGCGAGGTCGTCGCGGAGCGTACCGGCGACATCGTTCCGGGTCTGGATCCGCGACCGGCAACCGCGTGATCTCCGCATCGATCAGGATCGGCAATTCGGGGGCCGGCGCCATGGCGGCCCCAGTTCGCCGCAGGCCGGGTGCTCCGTCATGTTCCCGTTGCCGCTAACTGGATGGCATGAGCAAAGACATCGAAACATTACCTGCCGCCGCCGCGCTCCTCGGAGCCGTTCATGAGCTTCGGCAAGCCGTGGCCGGCGAGGGACGCGAACTCTGGCGCGGCTGGCGCATCGGCGGGCGACGCAGCTTCCGGATCAGCGCCTTGAACTTTGCCCACTACCTGGCCGTGCGGCGGCGCGACCTCCAAGGGTTGCAGAGCGACCTGATGTCTTACGGATTGTCCTCGCTCGGGCGTCTGGAAGGCAGGGTGCTGGCTAACCTGGATGCGGTCATCGGAGCCTTGACCGTCCTGACCGGCGGCGTTGCCCCGCATTATCCGCGCCGGCGTGCTTTTTTCCGGGGCGAGCGGCTTTTGCAAGCCAATGCGGATGAACTGTTCGGTCCACGGCGGCAGGGACCGCGCGATACCCGCATCATCGTCACTCTCCCCAGTGAAGCGGCAGGTTCTCCGGATTTGATGACGGCGCTGCTGCGCAACGGCGCCGATGTCGTGCGCATAAACTGCGCCCACGACTCCCCGGAGGTCTGGGCGGCCATGATCCGGAACCTGCGGATCGCCGAGACGAAAACCGGCCGGTCGGCAAGGATACTGGCGGATCTCGGCGGTCCGAAGGTGCGCACCGGCGAAGTCAGGGCGGCCCCGGCCAGCAAGCGTCTGTTCGAGGGTGACGAATTGCTGCTGACGGCGGGGCCGTTGACGTCGGCCGAAGACCATCGGCATCAGGCGGCGTGCGAGCCGGCGGCGATCCTCGGTCGCTTGGCCAAGAGCGATCCTGTCTTCATGGATGACGGCAAGCTGAGCGGCGTCGTCGAGCGTCTGGAGGAAGCCGGCGCGGTCGTGCGCGTCCTGCGCACGGGGCCAAAGGGCTTGAAGCTTAAGCCGGAAAAGGGATTGAATTTTCCGGCCACCGATCTCGGTCTGCTTGCACTGACCCAGGAGGACAGGAACAGCCTGGATTTCATCGCGAGGCACGCGGACCTCGTGGGGTATTCCTTCGTCCAGAGCGGAGCCGATATCCGTTTGCTTCAGGACGAGCTGGCCAAACGGCGTCCGGACGACTGGATGGATATTGGTCTGATCGCGAAGATCGAAACGCCTGTCGCCGTGCGAAACCTGCCCGACATCATCATTCAGGCGGCATCCCGCCAACCTTTCGGCGTGATGATCGCGCGCGGCGATCTTGCGGTGGAGATCGGGTTCGAACGGCTGGCCGAAATGCAGGAGGAAATCCTGTGGCTGTGCGAGGCCGCCCATGTTCCGGTCATCTGGGCGACCCAGGTGCTGGAAAGCCTGGTCAAGAACGGCCTTCCGACACGCGGCGACATGACCGACGCCGCGATGTCCGGACGCGCCGAATGCGTCATGCTGAACAAGGGTCCCTATGTCGCTGATGCGGTCGCCATGCTCGACCGGCTGCTGATCCGGATGGCCGGGAACCAGACGAAGAAGACGCCGAAGCTCCGGGCGCTGCGGAGCTGGTGAGGACGATCCGGTCGGGCCGTCCGTCAGGCGACCCGGTTTCCCGCCCGCCAGACGCACCGGACGATCGGCGGCTTGGCCGGAACGGCGGCAACCCTTACGAGGTCGCCCCGGCGGCCCGCCGCGATCTCGCCCCGGTCCGTCAGCCCCGTCGCCTCGGCAGGGTTGGTCGAAACCAGCCGGATCGCGCGGGGCAGGTCGGCCAATCCCTCGTCGGCGAGCTGGAATGCCGCCTGCATCAGGCCGAACGGCACGTAATCCGACGACAGGATGTCGAGGACGTCGGCGGCGAGCAGCCCGGCGGCGCCGATGTTGCCGGAATGCGAGCCTCCCCGGACGATGTTGGGCGCTCCCATCAGGACCTTGAGCCCGGCGGCATGGCTGAGCCGGGCGGCCTCGACCGTGGTCGGAAACTCGGCGAGGGAGATGCCGAGCCGGACGGCCTCGGCGACATGGTCGGCGGTCGCGTCGTCGTGGGACGCGACACTGATGCCGGACGCGTGGCAGCGCGCCGCCAGGACGATCCGGTTCCGGTCGGCATTCTCCTCGGACTCCGCCAGCCGCCGGCGCGAGAACTCGGCGAATTCGGCGTCGCTGAGCTTCATCTTGCGCTGGTAATAGGTCTTGTAGGCGGTGGGATCGACGAATTGCCGCTGGCCCGGCGCATGGTCCATCAGCGACGCGAGCCGGATCAGCGGGTTGTCGCCGATCCGCTCGAAACCCTCGAGCACGTCGGGAGAGGACACCTCGCACCGGATATGGAGGAAGTGATCGGCGCGCAGGCGTCCTTCCGCGACACAGTCGGAGATCGTTCGGGCCAGACCGCCGACGTCGGCCGGGGCGAAATCGGCATTCTCGTCCTCCCCGACGCGGAGCGCGTCGAAGACGGTGGTTATGCCGGACGCCGCGATCTGGTTGTCGTGGGCCTGCACGGCGGCGGTCATGTTCCAGCGCACCTTCGGGCGCGGCAGGAAGTGTCCCTCGATATGGTCGGTGTGCAGTTCGACCAGGCCGGGGATCAGGAAATCGCCTTCCAGGTCCTCGCCGGCCCGATGGTGGCCGGTGGCGATGGGACCTGGGCACACTTCCGCGATCCAGCCGCGGTGCAGCCGCACCGAACCGGTCACGACCTCGTCGCGCAGGACGATCCGGGCGTTCCGGAAAATTTGTTCTTCTGGCTGTCCGTGGGACATTTCGCCTCGTTCGCCGGCGTCTTCACCGGCTGCTTTTCAGGAATGGGATGGCGGTCAGATCACCAGCTTGCGGATCTGCTGCGACAGGATGTCGGTCAGCGACACCGTGACGATCACGATGGCCAGGATCGCCGCCGCCTGGGGGTAGTAGAAGCCTCTGATGGTCTCGAACATCACTTGCCCGATCCCGCCGGCGCCGATGATGCCGAGCACCGTGGCCGACCGGACGTTGGACTCGAAGCGGTAGAGCGAGAACGAGATCCACAAGGGCAGGACCTGCGGGATCACGCCGTAGACGATTTCCTGGAGCTTCGACGCTCCCGTCGTCCGGATCGCCTCCACCGGGCGCGGGTCGATCGCTTCCACCGCTTCGGAGAACAGCTTCGCCAGGACGCCCGTCGTGTGGATGAACAGCGCCATCACGCCGGCGAACGGCCCCAGCCCGACCGCGACGACGAACAGCACGGCGAAGACGATCTCGTGGATGGCTCGGAAAAGGTCCATCAGCCGGCGCACCGGTTGCAGGACGTACCAGCGGCTCATGTTGTGGGCCGACAGGATGCCGAAGGGGATGGCGAACACGATCGCCAGGAAGGTGCCCCAAACAGCGATCTGGATGGTTATCACCATCTCCTCGACGTAGTAGCGCCATTCCGAGAAATCGGGGCGGGCGAAGCCGGAGGCGTATTCCGCCATGTTCCCGGCATCGGTGAACAGGTAGGTCCACCGCCCCATCTCCGCCGGCGCCCAGCTCCAGAGCAGGATACCCGCAAGGGCGAGCCACAGCAGCGGGCCGGATACTGCCCGGCTCCAGTCGCGGCGGACGGCGTCGGGCAAGCCGGCGCGGTCTTCGTGTCGAGCGGCGTTGCTCATGGTAACCTCATTCGGGTCCTGCTCCGGATGCGCCGGACTTGTCCGTCAGCCCTGCTGCCCGGCGGCCATCCGGCTTTCGTAACCGGCCTTCTCCGCGTTCAGCCTGGACAGCTCCGCCGTCCTGGCGTCGGCCGCCATGCTCTTGTCCGCCTCGACCTGCGCGATCCGGCGGGTCAGTTCCATGATGCGGATCGGCAGGAGCTGATCGTCGGTCGAGGCGCGGAACGGCGCCCAGGCAAGGTCCTGAAGCACCTTCTTCTCGGCCGCGACATCGCCTGTCGATTTGTCGGTTCCATAGGTCAGGAAGAACGTCTTGATCTTCTCCTTGGCGTCGGCGCTCAGGTCCTTGCGCCAGACCAGCGGGTCAGCGGGGATCAGCGGCGACTTCCAGATCACCTTGATCTTCTGGAAGGCGGTGGGGTTGTTCTTTTCGATCGCGGTCAGTGCCTCGGTATTGGCCACCGCGGCATCGACCTGCCCGTTGGCGGCGGCCATCAGGTTGGTTTCGTGGTTGGCGTTGACGACGCGCTGGAAGCACTGCTTCGGATCGACCTTTTTCGCGGCGAAGATAAAGGTCATCGGCACCAGATAACCCGAAGTCGAGTTGGGATCGCCGATCCCGAAATTGAGCGACTTGTCGCATTTGAGCAGGTCGTCGAGGCTGTTGAGCGCAGAGTTCTTCGGCGTCACGACGATCGACCAGTATCCGGGATTGCCGGAAACGTCGACCGACTGCGCGAAGACCTCGCCGTCGGCACGGTCGACCGCTTCCATCGCCGACTTGTTGCCGTACCACGCCACCTGGACCTTGCCGAAGCGCATGCCTTCGATCACGCCCGCATAGTCGGACGCGAAGAACGGCTTGACCTCCAGCCCCGTCCGCTGGGTCATCTCGGCCAGCAGCGGTTCCCAGGCCTTGCGCAGGTTGGACTGGGACTCGGTCGAGATGATGCCGAAGTTGATTGCTTCCGCCGCCCGTGCCGCGCCGTTTGCAACGGTGAGGACGGTAGCGGCGGCTAACGCCGCGAGCGGGAGCGCTCTGATGCCGCGCTGGATGATGCTCATTGTTGTTCTCCGGTTTCCGGTGAATTTCGGTAATCGAGTCGGTGATCAGGGATCAGGGATCAGGCCAGGGCGGTCTTGCCGGACGGCATGGCGTCCGCCGGATCGTCGAACAGGACCAGCTCTTCCGAGGCCTCCCCGTAGAGGTCGGACAGGAAGGCATTGGTCAGTGCGGTGGACGGGCCGTCATAGACGATCCTGCCGTCGCGCATGGCGATCGTCCGGGGACAGTAGCGGCGCGCGTACTCGACCTGATGGAGCGACACGAGGATGCTGATTCCGTCCTCGCGGTTGATCTGCGCCAGGATGTTCATCACGCGCCGGGCCGAGGCCGGGTCGAGCGCCGATATCGGCTCGTCCGCGATCAGGATCTTCGACCGCTGGACCAGCGTGCGGGCGATCGCCGCGCGCTGCTGCTGACCGCCGGACAGGGTCGAGGCGCGCTGATGGCAGACCTGCGGGATGCCGACGCGGGCAAGCGCACCGCGCGCCGCGTCGCGCTCGGGCCGGGTGAACAGGCCCAGCGTGCCGCGCCAGCCGGGGACCCGACCGAGATGGCCGATCATCACGTTGGTCATCACCGACAGCCGGCCGACCAGGTTGAACTGCTGGAAGATGACCGCGACGTCACGGCGGATCGTGCGCGCCTTCGGTCCGAACCTGCCGTCGTGCTGGACAAGGCCGCCGAACACCTCGATGCGGCCATGTCCGGGATCGGCGATCTCCAGCCCGGCGATGTGCCGGATCAGCGTGCTCTTGCCGGAACCGGACGCGCCGATCAGCGCCACCATCTCGCCGGGCCGGATCGTCACGGCGACATCGCGGAGAGCCTTGGTCCTGCCGTAGCTCTTCGACAGGCCGCGCACGGCGACGGCGGCCGGAACGCCCGGGCCAGGCTGTTGGGATTGGCCGGCACGTCCGGATTGCAGGTATCCGAGCGGGCCGGTACCTTCGAAACTGTTCGTCCAGGTCGTCATGCTGCCCTCCGGGCGGAAAAGCTGGATACGTCGATGACGCGGGTGGCGACGTCGGCGCGGACCGCCTCGTCGTGGAAGATGCCGAGGATCGCCGTTCCCGCCGCCTGCTTCTCGCGGATCATGGCGGTGACGACGGCGCGGTTGGCGTCGTCCAGCGACGCCGTCGGCTCGTCCAGCAGCAGGATCGGGTGATCGGTGATGAAGCCTCGGGCAATGTTGACCCGCTGCTTTTCGCCGCCGGAAAATGTCGCCGGCGGCAGATCGCACAGGGCCGGCGGCAGGTTGAGCCGGCCCAGCAACCCGGCCGCGCGCAGGCGGGCCTCGTTCGGCGGCACGCCGCGCGACGTCAGCGGCTCGGCCACCACGTCGAGGGCCGATACGCGCGGAACCGCCCGCAGGAACTGGCTGACATAGCCGATCTCGTTAAGCCGCAGGTCCAGGACCGTGCGCGGGTCGCCTACCGCTAGATCGACGAAGCCGCCGCCGGCGCTCGACCGGACCAGGATCTCGCCGGCATCCACCGCGTAGTTGCCGTAGACCATGCGGAGGATCGAGGACTTGCCGACGCCCGACGGCCCGCCGAGCACGGCGCATTCGCCGGCGGCAAGATCGAACGAGACGTCCCGGACCACGGGAAGGCGGAGGCCGCCGCGCAGATGCATGGTGAACGACTTGGCGACACCGGTCACCCGCAGGACGACCGGCCGCGCCCGGCTGCTGTCCCCGAAAGATTCAAACGGCATAGTCATGACTCCGGGATCGAGGCGACGAGAAG
>NZ_JCACHA010000633.1:0-14869 GCF_059503625.1 Skermanella sp. | reverse complement strand
GCCCCGCAGAACCCCAATTCAATACAGTTGCGCTACGGCGTGAGCGTCTTCACCGAACCGGCTGCGTTAATCACAGGAACGGCGACAGCCGCTTCGGGATCTTCATCGGGAACTCGCCCTTGCGGATCAGCTTGACCGCTTCGATGCACTCGACGAGTTCGCTCACCGTCGCCGGGCTGGCGAGATAGCCGAACGCCACGTCGCGGTTGCGGCGGGCTATCTCCTTGTCGCCGGCGGTGAACAGCGACTTGATGTTCCAGCTGTTGGCGATGGTACGGGCGACGACGATCCCAAGGCCCGGCCCTGCCGGAAGATCGATGTTTATCAGGGCAAGGTCGGGCCGGAACTGTTCGGCCAGGGTGATGGCGTCGTTCACCTCCGTCACCGGCCCTATCGGATCGTAGCCAGCCTCCCGGAGAGCTTGGGACAGGGCTTGGGCCAGGATCAGGTCGCTTTCGAGCAGCAGGATTCGCATGGGATCATGGTGAGTTTCGGATACGCCGTCGGGGAGCTTAACCCGTCACGGCACCTAAGGTTACGGATGCTTAACCTTAATGATCCAAAACATGCGCATGCAACTTATGAGAAGTTTATCGCATGTTCGACATCAGTCCGACCATAGCCCTCGCCGTGTTCGTTTCGGCCTTCGTGCTCGACTTCCTGTATGCCCGCTACACCTACTACATCATCTCCATGAAGGCGGAGATGGCGGCGACGGTCTCATTCGTCTGGCACATGCTGAGCGCTTCCGTGATCGTCCAGTACGCGGACAACTCCGCCTATATCCTGTTCATGTGCTTGGGCGGAACTCTGGGTACATATCTGACGGTCTGGCAACGGCGGCGGGCGGCGCAGAGCGCCGACGCAGTCATGCAAGGCTGAGCGCACCCGCCACGGCCGGATCGGCCAGGAAGCATTCGGCATGGTCCGGCAATCCGGCGCGGGCGGCTTCGTCCGCCGCGAACGCCGTCAGCGTCGGACCGACCCGCTCGACCCCGCCGAACTGGAACGGCAGTTGCGTCGCGTAGCGGCAGCAGCCGGCGATCTTGGCGAGCAGGTGGTCGGTGACCGGAACCGCCAGCTTGACCAGGCCCGCCGGCAAGCCCGGCGGCGGAGCCTCCTCCGGAGCGCGGGTCGCATAGGGAAGGTCGCGGTACCACACGGCGGGCCGCCCGAGCGAGATGACGGCGCGGACGGTCTGGCGGTGATCGACGTGGTTGCCGAGCGCCTGAGGGGCGAACACGACGTCGGGAACGACGGTGTCGGCGATGGCGGCGACGCGGGCCGCCGCCTCGCGCCAGATCTGGTCATCGGCCAGCGCGGGTCCGAACAGCGACGCCGGGGAGTCGTATCCCCTGTGCGGCGCCTCCTCTAGGTCGAGCCAATGGACCTCGTCGGCCTCGATGCCGGGGGTGGCGGCGAAGGCGGCGTCCTCGTCGCGGCGCAGCGCCATGTAATCGACTTCGGGGGCCAGCCCCTTGTCGGTCTGGCAGGCGAGAGCAAAACCGGAGGGATTGAGGACCGAACGCGTGAAGACGGTCGCCAGGACGATGCTCCAGCCCCGCGCCTTGAGCGCGGCCAGCGTTCCGGCGCAGGAGAAAGCGACGTCGTCCAGGTGAGGGGAAACGAACAGCGCTGTGCGGGTGGTGGTCACGGTCGCGGCGGCCCTCATCGTTACAGCAGATGCGGCGATGCGCGGAACCGGCAGGAAAGGTCCGCCGTCTCCCGCGTGACTTCGGCCGGATCGTAGAGGGTCGTCCAGCCGGTATCAGGTTTGGTCCCTTGCAGGTCGCGGTAGATTTCCTGGATGCGGCGGCCGATGGCGTGCCAGGAATAAAGGCTGCGGACTTCCTCCAGCGACTGGTGGGCCAGACGGCGGCGGAGCGGCGCGTCGTCGATGATCCGGGCTATCGCCTGGGCTAAGCCGTCCACCTCGCGCGGCTCGACCAGCAGGGCGTTGGAGCCATCGGTCAGGCAATCGACCACGCCGACGGCATTGGTCGAGACGATGGGCAACCCGCTTGCCATCGCTTCCAGGATGGTGTTGGAGAAGCCTTCGGAATATGTGGGCGAGACGAAGATGTCGCCGCGCCGGTAGACGTCGGCCGCCGCGAAGTAGTCGGCGTGGCCGGTCATCTCGACGCCGTCGCCGAGGTTCAACTCGGCCACGCGCGACCGCACGGCTTCCACATCGGGACCGATGCCGGAAACGATCAGGCGCAGCTTGCGGCCTTGGCTGCGCAGCTGGTCGAAGGCGTCGATCAGTTCCATCACGCCTTTCCGGCGATCGACGCGGCCGTGGTAGAGCAGGACCGGCACTTCGGAGAGTGCGGCGATGTCGCGGTCGGGGCGCGGGTGGAAGCGTTCGGTGTCGGTGGCGCCGGGGACGATGACGAACCGGTCGAGCGGAGTGCCGTGATGGTCGCGGACTTCCTCCGCGAAGCTGCGGCTGCCGATGATCAGTGAACCGGCATGACCCAGCACCGCCAGCATGGCCTGCTTGTGGGTGGTGCAGCAGGTGCCGACCCAGTGGCCGTCGCCTCCCTGGATCGAGACGACATTGGGGATGCCGAGACGCCGGCTGACTTCCAGGGCCGCCAGCCCGCAGGGATAGCCGTACTGGGCATGGACGAGGTCGAACGGCTTGGCCGCGTGCTCCGACAGCGCCGCTTCGACCATGGCCGACAGGTCGGCCTCGAAATCGGCGGGGCGGTCGTGGCCGACTTCCTGCTCGCCCAGCGATTCCAGCCCGATGACCTTGACGCCCGGCACGGCGGGGGGAGGGCCGCCGCCATAGACGGCGGAGCCGGCAGGGTCGTTGCGGTACTGCGAGATCATGACGACGTCGTGGCCACCCGCCACCAGTTCGCGCAGCAGGTTGGCGGCGTAGACGCTCATGCCGGAGATGGCCGGGAAGAAGCGGCGGCTGATGAAGCAGATACGCATGGGGTCACGCACTCCGGCGGGTCTGGGCCGAGGACTGGGCTGAAGAGGCGGGCAAACGGGCCTTCAGCCAATCGAGGCTTTCGGGGATGGCGAGGTGGGCGCGGTGTGACTCGCGGGAAAGTTCGACGCAGACCAACCGGTCGAAGCCGATCGCCTCCAATGCTTCCAGAACCGACGGAATGTCCATGTCGCCCTGTCCGAACGGCAGATGCTCGTGGATGCCCCGGCGCATATCCTCGACCGCGACGGTGCCGAGGCTGCCGGCGAACTCCCGCACGGCGGATGCTGGATCACGCTCCCCCGTGACGAGGCAGTGGCCGGTGTCGAGGGCGAGACGCAGCGGCCAGGAGGTCCGTTCCGACAGGTCGCTGGTCAGCCGCTGGAAATCGTCGACGGTCTCGACCAGCATGCCGGGCTCGGGCTCCAGCGCCACGGTGACGCCCTGCTCCGCCGCCGCGTCCGCCACCTGCGCGACGCCGTCCACCAGCCAGTCCCAGGCTGTAGCGGGATCGACGCCGCGCTGTGGGACGCCCGCCCAGAACGAGACGGCCTCGGCCTCGCAGATGGCGGCGATGCGGACGCAGCGGGTCAGGAAGTCGATCCGGCGGGCGCGGCCCTCGGGCGTCGGGTTCAGCAGGGTCGGTTCGTGCTTGACGCGGGGGTCGAGCAGGTAGCGCGCACCCGTCTCGATCACCAGCCCCAACTTCAGTTCGCGCAGCCGCCTGGACAGGGCTTCGGCGCGGCGTTCCAGGTCGGGTTCGAACGGGTCGAAGTGGTGGTGGTCGAGCGTCAGCGCCACGCCGTCATAGCCGCTGTCGGCGATCAGCGAGAGCGCGTCGTCGAGCCGGTGGTTGGCGGCGCCGTTGGTGTTGTATGCGAAGCGAAGGGCCATTCTGCGGGCCTCCTTTTTTGATTAAATTAAGTCGGGTTTCGAAGTAATGCACCCCGTGCATCCAGGTCTTTTGAATTTTCCACGGATGAACACGGATCGGCCACGGATGAACACGGATAAGGTAAAACGTTGATAGGACCGGCTGTCGCTGATGTATTCAAAGTTCAAATTATCCGTGTTCATCCGTGGCCGATCCGTGTTCATCCGTGGAAAGCTTGACACTCCGGCATGCCGGAGATGCTGTTGATCGATGACCTCTTGTGATCCTGCAAAACCAGGTTGGTCACTCGCCCAGGGCGAAGCGGACGGCATGGCTTTCCGGCTCGCGGTAGAGGGCGTAGAGCGGCCCGACGATGCGGTCGATCGCGCCGGTGTCCAGCCACGCCGGTCCGCCCAGCCGCTCCATCGCCGACGGCGTCAGGGGAACGGCACTCATTCCCGGCGGCGGTGCGCCGATGCCGGCCAAATCGCTGCCGCGCTCCAGCAGGCGGCGGATGCCGCGCTCGCCGATGCGGTGGTAGCTCATCGTCTCGCATTCCAGGCCGGGGACGATGGCCTTCACGGCGAAGACATCGCCGCCGGGCGGAGAGAGGTCGAGATAGAGGATGTCCAACCCGCTCTCGCGCAGCTTGCCCGCTATCGTGCGCAGCCGCTCCGCCGGAGTGTCGGCGGGCGATGTCGGCAAATCGGTGAACGGCGAGGAGGTCCGCCGCGACAGCACGCTGCCGGCCAGCATGCCGCGCAGGTCTGCCGCCGACTGGCTGACCCAGGCAGCCATCGCCTCGACCGCGCGCGGTTCCTCGGCGGATGCGACGTGGCGGGCGCGGTAGCGGTCGAGATAGCCGGGAGGCGCCACCCGGTTCACGAGATCGAGCGGACCGTGCGACATGGCCTTCCGCGACCGGCTGGAGCAGAACTCCAGCAGCGCCTTCGCCAAGGCCCTTTCGCGGTCGAGATCAGCCGCCTCGCCGCAGGCCGTCTGCATGATCGGCACGGTGGAACGGCCATCGCGGTCGGAGCCGACGACATAGAGGTTGACCAGCCCGAAATCGGTCGATGCCAGCTTGGCGATCACGTCGATGCCGAGGGCATCAAGGTATTTCAGCAGCCGTCGCGTCTCCGGATCGGACACGCCGGCGAGGTCGAGCACGTGTCCCTGGTCCATCGCGCGGAACCCGGTACAGTTGCCGTCGCGCTGAAGCAGTTCCAGCAGGCCGTGGACAAGCGCCCGCTCGAAGCTGTCGCCGGCGCCCAGGCCATTGGTGATCGGCGTCGTCAGCGGCACGATGCCGTCGAGCTGGGAGCGGTAGCAGGCGGCGAACTCGTAGGGCACAAGGACAGGTTCGCCTGATGGGAAGCGCTTGGCCGCGATCCAGGTCAGGGGCATGTCCGGCGTGTAGTCGGAGCCGGCGGGAAGGCACAGCGTCAGCGGATCGCAGACCGCCGCAGCACCGCGCCGGGCGGCGAGGTCGTTGTAGCTGCCGGTAACCCGCTCCATCCCGCGCAGGACGGTGTCGGCCTGGGCATTCTCGGTCAGCTCGCCGAGCACGCCGACGAGGGCCTGTTCCTCGGTGGCGCCGTAGCCGAAGGCATCGAACTGGGCGCCGTCGTCCTGGCGATGGCAGGCGAAGACGACCGGCACGCCGATCCGGTCCAGGGCATCGACCCGGAAGTGCTCCAGGTCGCCCGGCGGCAGGTTGGCTCGATAGGCGTCGATGACTTTGCGGAGACTCATGCCAGCACCTCCAGCGGGAACGGGCGGGTGCTCGGCGGTCCCGCCAGCAGGCGGTCGAACAGACCCAGCGCATGGGCGCGGGTGACGCCGGAAGCGTGCTCGAACGGCGTGAAGACGGTGTCGAAATCAAGTTCGGCGAAGACGGCGCGGTAGCGCCTGACCTCGTCGTGGCTGAGCGGGATCTGGTAGTGGAAACCCTTGTGGCAGCTAAGCGCCACCGGGCGGCCCTGCCCGTCCAGATCGACCTTCAGGCAATCGCCGCAGAACAGCGCGCGGTCCCTGGCATCGTGCAGCACGGCATGGCCCTCGTAATGGCCCTGGGTCGCGATCATGGTCAGTCCGGGGGCCAGCTGATGGACGTCGTCCGCCGGCCACGACACCCGGAAAGCCTTGGTGTAGCGCAAGCCGTCGCGGTGGATCACGACGGTCGGCTCGAACCGTTCCGCCAGTTGCCAGAGCGCTCCGAAGCCGTGGGGATGGGAGCCGGCCAGGATCGCGATGCCGCCGAGACGCTCGATCTCGTCCAGAGCTTCGGGCGTGTAGAACGGGGCGCCCTCGAACGCGATGTTGCCCTCGTCCCGCAGCAGCAGCCAGCCGGTCGAGCCCAGCCCGAAAGCGGGATCGCAGGAAAACCCGACGATACTGGGCATCGCTTCGGCCCAGCGGGTGGTGACGCTGCCGGTCAGGTCTTCGACGGTGCGGAAGTCCCAGCCGTCGGGCGGCAGGGCGTTCCGGACATCCATGCAGACGGGGCAGCCGATCGGCTGCTGCCCGGCAAACCAGGGTTGCCAGAACCCGCAATGGGCACAGGCGTACTGGATCAGCGGCATGATCGCTCCATCAAGGTGAACAGGCGCAGGTCGCGCTCGGCGGAAAAGGCGAAGGGGCGGCCGGACAGGACGGCTTCGCCGAAGGCTTCGATCTGGTTCAGGAAGGGGCTGCGGTCGGGATCGGGGACATCGACCACCCTGCCCGCACCCGTGGCGGCATCGATCAGCGTCAGGGTACCGCCGGGCGTCTGGCCCATGGTGTCGGTCGCTATCGCCAAAGCGTTGGTGCCGACCAATTCCAGCGTCCGTCGCGGGTAGGAGTCCGGGCAATTGTAGGCGACCTGGATCGTCCCCAGGGTGCCGTCGGCGAACCGCCCGGTCAGCACGGCGCCGTCATCGACGTCATAGGCGTGGACGCGGCGTTGGGTCAGCGCATGCAGGTCGCTCCAGGGCGTGTCGAGCAGGACTTCCAGCAAATCGATGCCGTGGGGGGCGAGGTCCCACAGCGCCCCTCCCCCTGCCCGGCGCGGATCGGCGCGCCAGTTGTCCGCCGTCCAGTCCGGCGGCAGCCAGCAGGCGTAGAAGATCCGGGCCTGGGTGATCGTCCCCAGCGCGCCCTCCGCGATCAGGGTGCGGAGATGCCGGTGCGCCGCGTGGAAGCGCTGGTCGTAGGCGATGCCGAGCGTCACCCCGGCGCAGGCATCGACCATGGCGGCGGCATCGGCCGAATTGGTCGCCATCGGCTTCTCGCACAGCACATGCTTGCCGGCTTCGGCGCAGGCAGCGACGACCGGGCGGTGCTGGTCGTTGGGAGTCGCGACGTAGACGGCCTCGACCTCCGGGTTTCGGAGGACGGCGGACAGGTCCGATGTCCCCAGGCTGCCCAGCCGGGACGGGTCGCGGTCGCACAGCGCCACGACGCGGCCGTTTGCGGCGGCGTGGATCGCGGGGATGACGTAGTCTCGCGCCACCCAGCCGCAGCCGACCACCGCCCAGCCAAGTTGCCGATCCGGCATCACCAGCGCTCCGGCAGGTTCAGCAGGATGCGGCGGCGGGCGAGGTCGTCGGTCAGCGGGTCGTCGCCGACCCTGCCGCTCAACTGGTCTTCGCGGGGCAAGTCGATCTCCAGGTATGTGGCGTTCGCGTATTCGCGGGCGAAGGCCGGCGTCGGCCATGCGGGCCTGAGGCGGCCGCCGTCGCGGGCGAGCAGCGGGTTGAGCCGGAGCGGCGTGCCGGCCGGCGGGAGGTGAAGGTCGATGGACGAAGCGGGACCGATGCCGCCGGCGCTCCAGGCCAGGGATACCGCTTCCACCGCCGCAAGCTGTTCCGCCGATCGCGCCAGCGCCGGTCCGTGCGCGAGTTCGGCATCGTCGTAGAGATGGCATCCAGGGAAGAGAGCGGCGTATTCCTCCGGCGTACGGGGGCGCCCGGCGATGCCGTGCTCGTACCGGATGTTGTGGGCATGGCCGATCAGGACGCTGCCCCGGTGACCAGCGGCGGCCATCAGGCTCGCCGCGATCCACTCCTGCTCCGGCATGAAGTAGAAGGCGTCGTGGCACAGGATCGTGGTGCCCTCCGGCAAGGCCAACGGCAGCCCCGCCGTCACGTCGGCGCAGACGAGCGGCGCATCGGGCAGCAGAAAATGCCGGGCCAGCCAGAGCTTGGAGAACACTACGTCGATGCCGGCGACCGCGACGCCATGGGCCGCCACTTCCCGCAGGATCTGGCCGATGCCGCAGGCGAGTTCCAGCACCAGCGGCGGGTTGGTCCAGTTGTTCTCCAGCAGACCCAGCGCCGACAGGAAGGTCGGCGCCGACCAGCGGTGCGCGAAGTAGTGCGCGACCGGGCCGAAGTTCAGCTGCTCCATCGCCTGACGCAGGCTGAGACCGTCGATCTCGTCCGCGAGCCGGGCGGCCTCATCGAGCGACGGCGGCGGGATGCGTGCCCAGTCGTCCTGGTCGCGCAGCAGCAGCGCCAGGGCCGCCCGCTCGTCGCCCCGGTCGATGGCGGCAAGCGCTGCGCAGCACAACTCCTCCCGGCCCGTCCGCAGATACGGGATGCCGGCCACGACGGGCCAGCGCTCCGTCCCGTCGGTCAGCACGCTGGGACCGTCGGCACGAAGCGGCTTCCCGGTCGTGGGACTCAGCAGCGCCGTCACCGGATCAGCCCGACCGTCCGCAGCAGGTCGGTCTGGAAGTCCTGGAGCGGACCGGCATGGACCAGTTCCATCTCCTCGACCGCATGACGCAGTTCGAAGCTCGCGACGCGGGCGTACTGGTCCATCTGGAGCACGCGGTCGATCACGTCGGCCGAGTGGAACGCCTTGGCCTCCGGCGTTTCCGCGTCGGGCAGGATCGTCCGCGCTTCCCGGCAGGCACGGGCGAGGTGATCGGGCAGCATTGCTACGATCTCCTCGGTCAGCCGGGCCATGACGGGCTCCAGATGACGCCCCAGCAGCATCTCGCCGGCGAAGCCGCTGTCCGGCATCACCGCGTTGTGGAAGTGGTGCGCCAGTCCCGCCAGGAACGGCACCGCCGGGTCGGCGCGGTAGGCGGGTCCCACCAGCACCGCGTAGACCGCCACGATCATGCAGTGGTCGGCGTGGCTTTCCGGCGGCTCCAGGATCAGGCGCGGATGACCCGGCCGGGTAGCGCCGGCGCGCGGCTGGCGTTCCAGGTCGTGGACGAAGGCCGGCGCTTCGGCGGCGGCCGGCTCCGGTTCGCTCAAATGATCCCGCAGGGTGGCGGCAAGCAACGGGTCGAGCGGTTCGGCGACGGCGTCGAACGCCGACCGCAGCACCTCCGTCACCTCTCCGTCACTCAGTCCGGCGCGGATCAGCATCGTACGGTCGATGCCGCCCAGCCGGCATCCGGCCACGGCCAGCGCCGTTTCCCGCAACGCCACGGTGACGGGGGAATCCCCCGCCACCAGCCGCCCCCATGACCTCCGGAAGGCCCGCGCCGCCAGCGTGCCGTCAATACCGGCGGCGCGCACCCGCTTCAGGTCGTTGACTTCCCGCAGAAGCGGGATCAGGGCAGAGTCAACCGACATCGGCAAGGCTCGCCGCCGCTGCCTTCAGGGACTTCTCCGCCCGGCTGGTGCCATTGTCCAGCCAGTCGCGGAACCGGCGCTCCTGCTCGGGCCAAGCATGCTCGGGCTCTGCGCCGTTGGCCATCTGGGGTGCCTTGAAGAACACGCCCAACTCTTCCAGCACGCCGCCTTGGCCGCGCTGCTTGGCTAGATCCAGGCAACGGGCGATCTCGATCACCAGCGGGGCGGCCAAGATCGAGTCCTTGCACAGGAAGTTGATCTTCATCTGCATGCGGTGACCGAGGAATCCGGTGAAGTCGATGTTGTCCCAGGCTTCCTTGTCGTCGCCGCGCGGCGGGTAGTAGTGGATGAAGACCTTGTGGTTCTCGACCTTGTAGCCGAGGATGCTGTCCAGCACCGACCCCTTGGTGTCCAGCTTGGACGCCAGCGAGCTGGGATCGTCCAGCGCCAGGCCGTCCCGGTTGCCCAGGATATTGGTCGAGTACCAGCCGTCGACATGGAGCGAGCGACCCCGCAGAGCCGGGGCGATGACGGTCTTGACGAGGGTTTGGCCGGTCTTGCCGTCCTTGCCGGCGATCGGCACGCCGTTGCGCCGCGCCAACTCCTTCAGCGCCGGAATATCGGCCGAAACGCTGGGAGTGAAGTTGCCGTAGGGGATGCCGCTGGTGATCGCGGCATAGGCGTAGAGCATCGCCGGGCCGATCTCTTCGTCGTTGGCGTCCAGCGCCATCTCGAACGCTTCCGGCGTCGCGAACTGCGGCAGCGTGGTATCGACCAGACGCTCGGTCGAGGCGAGATGGACGACCACGAGGCTGTCCACGCCGCTGTCCGCCTTGAAGCGCTTGAGATCGTCCTTAAGGCTGTCGATCTGGTCGCGCATGGAGGTCAGGTTGGCGCCCTCGCGGCCCGCCACGTTGCGGCAGAACTTGACGTTGCCGATAGCGGGCCACGGCCTGACAGACTCGAGCTCGGTACGGACGAGGTCCAGTTCCGCCGGGGCCAGGACGCCGTGCTGGCGGCAGGCGGATGCCAGATCGTCGGGATACAGGTCCCAGCCGGCCAAAGCGATGTTCTTGTAGGGAGCCAAGCCGGCGTGGTCGGTATCGGCCAGCGGCAGTCCGGACAGATCGACAGCCCCGCGGCGAATCATTTCCAACCCGGCGGCTGCCGTCGTGGCAACAGCACCTCCCAAACCGACTATTGCAACGCCCAAACGGCGCGCAGGCATCTGACTAACCAATTCATCCTCCGGAAATGCACCGGACGCGGAAAGCGTTGCCGGCAAAATCTTCTCAACGGTGGCAACGGACAATGGTCGGGATATCAGACGGGCACATTCGCCAATCGGCGATAAGCATCATTCATGAGGATTACCCATTCAACAATCAGATTATTTGATGTCATACAGTTGAAGAATAGGAATCTGCACTATTTGATGTTCGCGTTTTTCTGTTTTTAAAATATATAACGAAATTGAACGAAACGGCGACTTACCCGTATCCAAGTAATCCGAAGATGCTCCGCGAAGCGCCTGAGCGTGCGCGACGCAGGACCTTGCTTGACGCCCCTCACATAACGCCTCTGGCAGCCTACGGAGCGTTGCTTGCGGAACGGCTCGGCAAGGCCGTCCCCGCTATCGATCCCCTGGACGGCGGTGTCGATGCCCGGCTGCTGATCCTGCTGGAAACGCCGGGACCGAAGGTGCCGGGAACCGGTTTCGTGTCCCGCGACAATCCCGACGGCACGGCGGCCAACCTGTTCCGCTTCCTGACGCAGGCCGGCATCGCCCGCTCCGACACGGTGATCTGGAACATCGTGCCATGGCTGATCCAGACGGCGGGGGAGCGCAACCGCAACCCGACGCGCGCCGAGGTGACGGAGGGACTATGCCACCTGCCGGACTTCCTGGACCTGCTGCCCCGCCTGGAACTGGCCGTCGTCGCCGGCCGCAAGGCGGAGGCTGCGGTCGGTCTGCTGGAAACCCGCGGGATTCCCTGCCTGACGATGCCGCACCCGAGCCCGACCTATGTCTGCACCAGCCCCGACGTGGCGCTGCGGATCTCCGCCTGTCTGGAAAAAGCATCCGAACGGCTGGCGGTCACCAGGAATAGCGCCATGTCTCGGTCATGACCCGCTCCCCTTCCCTGAGCCGAGCATCGAGCTGCGCCGGCAAATCCGCATCAGGCCGGTACTCGAAATACAGCCGCCAGCCGCCGGTCTGGGGCACGTGCTCGACCACCGGCTCGACGACCTGTCCCGCCGTCGCGGACACCTCGGCGGAAACTCCGGCGCCGTGACCAGGCAGCCCCTTCCCCTCGAAATCCACGACGAAGAAGCGCCGCTCCGGCGAAGGCGGCACCGTCGGCCGCAGCCGTTCGGCGGAGCCGATGCGGGTGGCGGTCACATGGGCCAGCGGAACCAATTTCGTGCCGCCGTCCATTACGGTCAGGCCGTAGCGGTAGTCCAGTTCGGCCCCGGCCTCCAACGGACGGTCCGGCACCCAGTAGGCTACGATGTTGTCGTTGTATTCCTCCAGCGAGGGAAACTCGTAGAGCTGGACCGCTCCATTGCCCCAATCGCCCCGAGGCTCCACCCACAGGCTGGGCCGCCGCTCGTGCATCGCCTGGACGTCGAGATAGCTGCCGAAATCCCGGTCGCGCTGCATCAGGCCGAAGCCGCGCGGGTCCTTCATCCGGTAATCGGTCGTACGGGGCGTTGCCCTGCCGTTGACCAGAGGACGCCAGTTCCAGTCGCCCCCGGCGGAGGCCGTCAGCAGCCCGTCGCTGTCGTGCATCTCGGGCCGGAAATCGTCGAAGCTCCGGGGACCGTTCTCGCCGTGGAGAAACATGCTGGTCAGCGGCGCCACGCCCAGCTGGCCGACCGCCCGGCGCAGGAACAGGGCCGCATCGACCTCGGCCATGGTCCGGGCACCGGGCCGCAGCCGAAAGCGATAGGCGCCGGTCAGGCTGGGACCGTCGAGCAAGGCCAGCACGGTGACCTCGCCGCTGCCGGGCGCTGGGCGCTCGATCCAGAACTCGGTGAAATCGGGGAACTCCTCCGGCCGGTCGCTGCCGGTCTCGACCGCGATGCCCCGGCCCGATACGCCGTATTCCTGGCCGGACGCGATCAGCCGGAAATAGGACGCTCCCAGGAACACGGCGAACTCGTCGCCGGTCGAGCCTCCCCCCGCCGCATGGTGTATCCGGAAGCCGGCGAATCCCAGGTCCGGGATCTCCGGGACCGTCAGCCCGCCGAGATCAAACATGCCGGGATGATATGCCACCGGCACGACGCCGCCGGGACCGATCACGTTCACCCGCACCCGCCGGCGGTACAGGAACCCGCGATGGAAGAACTGCGCGGTGAAACCGCCGCCCTCTTCCCCCGCCCACAGCGCATGGTCCGGCCGGAAGCGCACGGCGCGGTACTGGTCGTAGGTCATGTCGCGGAGGACGTCCGGCATCGTTTCCGTCGGCGGCCGATATGGGCGAGCGGCAAGGTCCCGCGCGATGTCCCTGACTTGGCCGAAACCGAACTGCGGAGCTTGCTTCAAGTCTTCCGCCAAAACCTGGCCGTAATTTGCAAATACCGTGGCGCTCCCGAACGCCAGCGCTCCCGACAGGACCCGGCGCCGTGACAACAAAGAGCCAGGGCGAATAAAACCGGCATCAAAGAAGTTCATCGATTCGCCCTGACATAATTCCAGCTATCCCGTCCGTTAACTTCCCAAAAGGCCACCTGTTCCATGACGACCGAGACCTCCGCGCGCGTGCCGTCAGCCGTGCGCCGGGCGATCTTCCTGATCCCCGTCCTGTGCCTGACGCTGCTTTCGGCCTTTCTCGCGGCCGAAGCGATGGGAGGCCCCCGCACGGCGCTCGACTGGGTGCTGGTCGTCCTGTTCACAGCCAATCTCGGCTGGCTGGCCCTGAACGGCTGGCAGGTGGTGCTGGGCTTCGTCCTCCATTGCCTGGGATCGAGAGCGGCGCCGCCGCTGGAGATCGAGGCGGCGCGGATCGACGTCTCGGTCCCGCAGCAAAGCCGCACCGCCGTCGTGCTGCCGATCTACAACGAGGACGTAACCACGGTCTTCGCGGCGGTCGGCGTCATGGCGCGCTCGCTCGCCCGCACGGGGGAAGTGGACCGGATCGACCTGTTCGTGCTCAGCGATACCCGCGACGAATCGATCTGGCGGGAGGAGGAGCGCGCCTACGACGCCCTGCTGGCGGAGACGGGCGGCAAGGCCGGCATGCCGCAGGTGTTCTATCGCCGCCGCCTGGACAACACGGGGCGCAAGGCCGGCAACCTGGCCGATTTCTGCACCAACTGGGGCCACCACTACGATTTCATGGTGGTGCTGGACGCCGACAGCCTGATGAGCGGCGACACGATCCGCCGGATGATCCGGCTGATGGAGGACAACGGGCGGATCGGCCTGATCCAGACGGTGTCGCATCCGGTCAACCGGGAAACGCTGTTCGCCCGCATCCACCAGTTCGCGGCCAACCTCTACACGCCGCTGTCCGTGCTGGGCCTCAACTTCTGGAGCCAGGAGGACGCCAACTACTGGGGCCACAACGCGATCGTCCGGATCAAGGCCTTCATGGCCCATTGCGACCTGCCGGTGCTGCCGGGCAAGGCGCCTCTGGGCGGGGAAATCCTGTGCCACGACGTCGTCGAGGCCTGCCTGATGCGGCGCGGCCCGTGGGAGGTCCGGCTGCTGCCGGAACTGGGCGGCACGTGGGAGGAGCTTCCCGGCAATACCATCGACTATGCCGGCCGCGACAAGCGCTGGTGCCAGGGCAACCTTCAGCACATGCGGTTCCTGCCGGCCCATGGCCTTCGCTGGCCGGGGCGGATGCACATCCTGATGGGCATCATGTGCTACCTGTCGGCTCCGATCTGGTTCGCCTTCCTGGTGCTGTCGGCCGGCCAGCTGATCCTGGGGGAGGAGCGCGGCGGCTACGGCCTGCTGACGTCCGGCCTGTTCAACCCCGGTGCTGCGGCGGGCGCCATGTTCGCCCTGACCCTGACGCTGCTGTTCCTGCCCAAGGTCCTGAGCATCGCTACCGTCATGGTGGACGGCAAGGCCCGGCGCAGCTTCGGCGGCGGACCGGCCTTGCTGGCGAGCGCCCTACTGGAGCAGGTGTTCTCGACGCTCCAGGCTCCCGTCCTGATGGCTTGGTACTCGCGCTTCGTCGCCTCCACCCTGGCGGGGCGGATCGTCGCCTGGGACGCCCAGCCGCGCGGCGACCGCAGCGTCGGCTTGGGCGAGGCGTTCCAGTGCCACGCGGGCCACGTGATCCTGGGGCTGGCGATGGCGGCGGCGGCACTGCTGGTCGGTCCGGTGCTGTTCTGGTGGATGTCTCCGATCATCCTGGGCCTCGTGCTCAGCCCTGCCCTGACGAGCTGGTCGAGCAGGCGGAGCATCGGGCTTCTGGCACGGCGCCTGCGCCTGTTCCTGATTCCGGCGGAGAC
>NZ_JCACHA010000632.1:0-15195 GCF_059503625.1 Skermanella sp. | reverse complement strand
GCCGGCGCGTCTTCTGTCTCCACCCTCACCAGGACCTGTTCGCCGTACCCGCCGATATGGCGGTTCCGGTCCCCGAGACGGTCCCAACCGACCGGGCGGCGCTGGCCGCGAACATGGAGACGGCGGTCAACATCCTGTGGGACGCCCTGCCCCCGGTCGGCGCCCGCATCGCGGTGATCGGGGCCGGTGTCGTCGGCTGCCTGACCGCGTGGCTGGCCGGCCGCGTGCCGGGAGCGCGGGTCGAGCTGATAGACGTCAACCCCGCCCGCAGGGCCGTCGCCAGTGCGCTTGGGGTCCGCTTCGCCCTCCCCGAGGAGGCTGGGGGCGACTGCGACATAGTGATCCACGCCAGCGGCAACCCGGCCGGCCTGACGACGGCGCTGGCGCTCGCCGGCTTCGAGGCGACCATCGTCGAGGCGAGCTGGTACGGCACCCGTCCGGTGGCGGCCCCACTGGGTGCCGCCTTCCATCCGCGCCGTCTGCGGCTGCTCTCCAGCCAGGTCGGATCGGTGGCGCCATCGATGAGGCCGCGCTGGAGCTACCGGGACCGGCTCGGTCTTGCCCTTGATCTGCTTGAGGATTCCCGCCTTGATATCCTCTTGACCGGTTCGTCAATGTTTGCTGACCTAACGGATGTTTTTCCCCGGCTGACGCTGCATCCCGGCGATGAACTTTGCCATCTGGTCCGCTACCATCGGGCATAGGACCTGACGTAACAGACAGAAGAAAAACGGAGGATTGGTCCGATGTACAGCCTGACGGTGCGTGACCACATCATGATCGCGCACAGCTTCAAGGGCGCCGTGTTCGGTCCGGCCCAGAAGCTCCACGGTGCGACGTTCATCTGCGATCTGGAAATGCGCCGGAAGAGCCTGGATGCCGACGGACTGATCGTCGATATCGGCATGGCGTCGGCGCTTCTGTCGGAGGTGCTGAAGCCGCTGAACTACCGCAACCTCGACGAAGTGCCGGAACTGACCGGCTCCAACACGACGACCGAGTTCCTGTGCGGCGAGATCCACCGCCGCCTGAGCGCCCGGATCATGGACGGTGCGCTGGGAGAAGGTGGCAAGGACCTCGACAGCCTGAAGATCACGCTGCACGAATCCCACCTTGCCTGGGCGACCTACGAGGCCCCGCTTACGCCGGTGGAAGCCGGGAAATGAGTGCCGAACTCCATCTGGTCCTTCCCGGGGCGCTGGATCAGAAGACCGGCGGTTATCTCTACGATGCGCGCATCGTCGCCGGGTTGCGGGCTCGCGGCATCCAGGTGCACGTCCATTCGCTCCCCGGCACTTACCCGCTGGTCGATCAGGAAGCTATCTTCGAGGCCGACCGTGTCCTGGCCGGACTGCCGGACGGCGCCCTTGTCGTGATCGACGGTCTGGCGCTGCCGGGCGTCGCCGGCAGCCTGATGGTCGAGAACCACCGTCTGCGCCTCGTGGCGCTCGTCCATCATCCCCTCTCCCTCGAACTGGGGCTGAGCGAGGCCCAGGCGCGCACGCTCAAGCAGATCGAGCAGGGCAGTCTGGCCCGCGTCCAGCGGATCGTCGTGACCAGTCCCGCCACCGCGGAAACTCTGCTCGCCGGCTTCCACGTGACGCGGGACCGGCTGGGCGTCGTGGAACCCGGCACCGACCGGCCGGAAGCGCCGGCAGTGGGATCGGGCAAGGATGAACCCAATCTTCTCTGCGTCGCTACCGTCACCCCGCGCAAGGGTCATCTGGTCCTGGTGGAAGCCCTGAGCCGATTGACCGATCTGCCCTGGCGCCTGACCTGCATCGGCAGCATCACCCGCGACGCCGGAGCGACCCTGGCGGTTCAGGAAGCGATAGTCCGGCACGACCTTTCCGGCCGCATCGCCTTGATGGACGAGATCGAACCGGAAGCGCTCCAGCGCCACTACCATGCCGCCGATGTCTTCGTGCTGCCGTCCTACTACGAGGGTTACGGCATGGCGCTGGCCGAAGCCTTGTCGCACGGGCTGCCGGTCGTCAGTTCGAATGCCGGCGCCATTCCGACGACGGTCCCGACCGATGCCGGCATTCTCGTCCCACCTGGAGATGCCGCCGCCCTGGCCGACGCTCTGCGCCGGTTGCTGACCGATGCAGGCCTGCGGTCCAGCCTGACGGCAGCCGCCAGGAATGCCGCTTCGGCGCTGCCGACCTGGGAAGATGCGGCCGACAGGTTCGCCGCCGAACTGGCCGGGCTTGAGCCGGCTTTGCGCAGGTCCCTTGCCAGGGCGTGACGACGACGGCAGGGCCATGGACGCCATTAGCGGCTTCGATCCCGGCTGGCTCCGGCTTCGCTCTGCCTTCGACGATTCGGCCCGGGCCGATCGTCTGACTGGGCTTTTCGCCGGCTCGTTGCCTGAAAATCCCCGCCTGCTCGATCTGGCCGCCGGAACCGGCGCCAATCTTCGCTATCTGGCGCCCCGCCTTGGACGCGCCGGTCAGCGCTGGATGCTTGCCGACCATGACCGGGTGCTTCTGGAAGCCGCCGATGGGGAAGTGGCGCGCTGGCGGCAGCACGCCTCCACCCTCCCCTTCGAGTGGGAATGCCGGCAGGTCGACCTTGTGCACGATCTCGACAGGCTCGATCCAGCTGCCTTCGACGGCATCGTTTCCACGGCTCTCTTCGATCTCGTTTCAGGCGACTGGGCCGAACGGTTCGTCCAGTGGCTGGCGCAGGCTCCACGGCCCGTCCTGTTTACCCTCAGCGTCGACGGCCGGCTGGCGTGGGCGCCGGAAGATCCGGCCGATGGCGAAGTGCGCGGCTGGATAGAAGCTCACCAGGCGACCGACAAGGGCTTCGGACCGGGCCTTGGCCGCCATGCCCCGCCGTTGCTCGCCGAACTGCTGGCGCGACACGGGTTCGACGTCTTCACCGCCGAAAGCGACTGGAACATCGGACCCGCAGATACCGCCATGCACGGCGCTCTGCTCGAGGGCTATCGGAACGCGGCGCTGGAGATCGCACCGCCGGACCGGACCGACGCGATCGAAGGCTGGGCGCAGCGCCGGCTGGAAGAAGCGGCGAAGGGTCAACTGACCGCGATCATCGGGCATGTCGATATTTTCGCACGCCCGCGCTGAAAGTCTTTGACAGCATAAGCTCCGGCACAGTATCTAGCGGCTCCGCGCTGCCCAGGTGGCGGAATTGGTAGACGCGCAGGTTTCAGGTACCTGTGGCCGAAAGGTCGTGGAAGTTCGAGTCTTCTCCTGGGCACCATCCTCTCTGAAGGATCCGTGGGGTTTTCCCATGATCCCGGCGCACCATGTACCCCTCCTGGCACCGTGTTTCCGGTGCCGGTTCTCAACAGGAGGATGACATGGCCAAGGCCGTCTGGACT
Organism: Skermanella sp.; assembly: GCF_059503625.1. Lineage (NCBI taxonomy): Bacteria > Pseudomonadati > Pseudomonadota > Alphaproteobacteria > Rhodospirillales > Azospirillaceae > Skermanella > Skermanella sp. Next base: position 11,843 of record NZ_JCACHA010000632.1, on the reverse strand, counting down.
GGTAAGGTTATCGCCGAAAGCGACCGCTTCGAACTGGTCGAAGGCAACGTCTACTTTCCAGCTGATACCATCAAACGCGATTATTTCCAGCCGTCGAACAAGACTACCGTGTGTCCCTGGAAGGGCACGGCGCACTACCATTCGATAAGCGTCGACGGCGTCGAAAACCGCGATGCCGCGTGGTACTATCCCGATCCGAAAGAGGCGGCCGCCGCGATCAAGGACCATGTCGCGTTCTGGCGCGGAGTCGAGGTTCAGCGCTGAGCCTTCCCGGATTTACATGCCGGGAACCAGACAGGGGTAATAATGACGCCGGGCAAGAAAATTCTGCTGGTCGATGACGATGTGGCATTGCGCCAGTCCCTGGCCGAGCAACTTCAACTGCTCGAGGAATTCGAGACGGTCGAGGCAGGCGATGCTTCGGCCGCTCTTGCCATCGTCCGGCAGGGTTATTTCGACGCGATCCTGCTCGACGTCGGATTGCCCGACATGGATGGCAGGGAGCTGTGCCGGCTCATGCGGCGCGAAGGCGTGCGAAGCCCCATCATCATGCTGACGGCCGCCGGAAGCGACAGCGACGCGATCCTGGGGCTGGACAGCGGCGCCAACGACTACGTGACCAAGCCGTTCCGCCTGAGCCTGCTGCTGGCCCGCCTGCGAGCCCAATTGCGCCAGTTCGAACAGAGCGAGGACGCCGTCTTCGCCATCGGTCCCTATACGTTTCGCCCGAGCGTGAAGCTCCTGATGACCGAGACCGGCAACAAGAAGATCAGGCTGACCGAGAAGGAAACGGCGATCCTCAAATATCTCTACCGTGCCGGTGAGAAGGTCGTCGGCCGCGATACGCTGCTGGGCGAAGTCTGGGGCTATAATGCCGGCGTCACGACCCATACGCTGGAAACGCATGTCTACCGCCTGCGCCAGAAGATCGAGCGGGATCCGTCGAACGCCGAGATCCTTGTGACCGAGCCGGGCGGCTACCGGCTGGTGCCCTGATTTCCCTGACTTGAGTTTGGGCGTAATCAAAAAGTACAGGCCGGTCTGTCTCAAGTGATCGCGCCAACCAATATTACAATTTTTTAAGAATTCGTGACTCGATTTTAAAAGTCTTCCTTCTCCTCCCCACTTGGTTATGATGCCGCATCTCGTGAGGCCATGCCCTTGGGGGTATTTTTCCTGTGAACAGCGCTTTTCCCGCCATAGTCATGCCGACGGTGGCACCCGTACAGGAGCCCTTGCTTCTGTCCGTCGTCATCCCCGTCCACAACGAGGCTGACAACGTATTGCCGCTGCTGGCGGAAATCCGGGCGGCGCTGGCCGAAACAGGCGACTACGAGGTCATCTTCGTCGACGATTGCAGCGATGACGGAACGGCGGGACGTCTCGCTCTGGAGCGGGGCATTGCGGCATCCAATTCCGGAGCGGCCGTACGTGTCCTGCGTCACGCCAGCCGATCGGGCCAGAGCACTGCGGTCTGGACGGGCGTACGCGCGGCGCGCGGCGTCTGGATCGCGACGCTCGACGGCGACGGGCAGAACGATCCGGCCGATATCCCAAACCTGCTGAACCGCGCCTTCGCCGATGGCGGACCGGAACTGGTCGGCGGGTTGCGCCGCAAGCGGCGCGACGTCTGGTCGAAACGGGTCGCGACGAAGATCGCCAATGGATTGCGCCAGAGGGTCCTGAGCGACGGCTGCATCGATACGGGGTGCGGCATCAAGGTGTTCCGGCGCGACGCCTTCCTGGCGCTGCCCTTCTTCGGCGCCATGCACCGTTTCCTGCCGGCGCTGTTCCAGATCCACGGCTATCGTGTCGACTATGTCGAGGTCAATCACCGCCCGCGCCGCCGTGGCGTCTCGAAATACGGCAACCTGGGCCGTGCGGCCATCGGCATCGTCGATCTTCTGGGCGTTTTATGGTTGAAGCGCCGTACCCGCTTGCCAGTGGCCATCATCGAAGACGGCATCGAACAGGCTCACTGAGCGGAATGGGTGGAGCAATGCTTTCCGTCTGGACGGCGATCGGGTTCCTGGGGCAGGCGCTTTTTTCCATGCGCTTCCTGATTCAGTGGATTCATAGCGAGCGCATCAAGCGCAGCATCGTGCCGGAAGCCTTCTGGTATTTCAGCGTCGCCGGCGGCATTACGCTGCTGGCCTATGCGATCTATCGCCAAGACCCCGTCTTCATCCTGGGGCAGGCTTTAGGTCTGGTGATCTACGCCCGCAACATCTGGCTGATCCGGCGCAATAGGCGCGAGAAGGCCGATACCATTCCCGAAGTCGGAAGAGCACCTCAATCGTGAGCGCGGTGATTAGCGATACTGCCGGCCGGTCCATTACTTGGCCCAAGCGGACGGCTCTCGCCGTTGCCCTTGCCGCTCTCTGCCTTCTGCTCTTCCTTCCCGGCTTCTTCAGCCTGCCGCCGATGGACCGGGACGAAGCCCGTTTCGCGCAGGCGACGCGCCAGATGCTGGAGAGCAGGGACTTCGTCGATATCCGCTTCCAGGACGAAGCGCGTCACAAGAAGCCGGTCGGCATCTACTGGATGCAGTCGGCGGCGGTGACGCTGGCGGGAGGGCCGGAGCAGGCCGCCATCTGGGCATACCGGCTGCCGTCCCTGGTCGGCGCCACGCTTGCCGTGCTGCTGACCTTCTGGGTCGGCAGCAGCCTGTTTGGACCAATAGCGGGTTTCCTCGGCGCCGTCATGCTGGCCGGCACCGTCCTGCTGGGGGTGGAAGCGCGTACGGCCAAGACCGATGCGGCTCTGTTCGCGGCGATCGTCGCCGCCCAGGGGGTATTGGCCGGCCTTTGGCTGCGCCGGGAGATGCGGGAAGCCATGGGACTGGGCCTCGTCCTGCTGTTCTGGGGAGCGCTGGGCGTCGGCATCCTGCTGAAGGGGCCGATCATCCTGCTGGTCACCGGCGGCACGATCCTATGGCTGTCGGTGGCGCAGCGTGGGATAGGCTGGCTGGCACCTCTGCGGCCCAAGCTGGGGCTGCCGTTGATGCTGGCGCTCGTGGCGCCGTGGCTGATCCTGATCACGGTCAAGACCCACGGCTCCTTCTTCGCCGAATCGGTCGGTCACGACATGATGGCCAAGGTGGCGGGAGGGCAGGAGTCCAAGGGCTTCCCGCCCGGCTACTATACCCTGTTGTTTCCCGTCACGTTCTGGCCCTGGTCGCTGCTGGCGCTGCCGGCTATTCCGTGGGTTTGGAACAACCGGCGCGATCCGGCCGTGCTGTTCTGCCTCGCCTGGATCGTTCCGAGCTGGCTGGTGTTCGAGGCGGTGCCGACCAAGCTGTTCCATTACATCCTGCCGACCTATGCGGCGTTCGCCCTGCTGGCGGCACGGGCTGTCCTGGACGGCTTCGGCAAGGCGCGGGCCTGGCTGACCGGAACGGCGGCCGTGCTGTTCGCGGTGACAGCCTTGGCGCTGACCGGCGCCATGGCAGCCTTGCCGGCCGTGGTCGAGAAGCGTTTCGACCCGCTGCCGATCCTGCTGGCGCTGGTCACGCTGGCGGTGCTGGCCTACGGCGTCGTCCTGTACCGGAGGGAGTGGCTGCGGCGTTCGGTAGCCGTGCTGACGGCGGGTGCGTTCGGGCTCTATCTCCTGGCGTTCCAGGTTGTGTTCCCGCAACTGGAGACTATCTGGCTCAGCCCCCGCATCGCAGAGGCGGTATGGCGAGCGCGGCCCTGTCCCGGCAGCGTGCTCGTGTCCGCCGGTTTCACCGAACCCAGCCTCGTCTTCCTGACCGGCACGGATACCGTGTTGACGGGGGATGGTGCCGCGGCGGCCAAGGCTCTGGCAGGAGATGCCTGCGCCTTGGCTCTGGTCGACCAAAGGCAGAACCAAGCCTTTCTCGATCGGGCCGTAGTGGATAACATTCAGCCAGTATCAATTGAAACAATCAGCGGTTTCAATTACTCCCATGGAAGGAGTTCGCTACTGTCACTCTATCGCCGTTAAAGCGTAACTTTCCTCTAACCTTTACCGCGTATTGATTGCTCCTGTCGGTAGCCGAGGTGAGTTCCTTCGCCTCCATGTCCGCTTATCGGCAACGATAGGGTCGCAATGCGCAGCCGGTTTTCCGCAGACTTGCCGCTGGCGCGGTATTCGGTCTGGTGCCTTCTCCTCCTGCTGCCGGGCCATGTTTTCCTGAGTCATCTGGACCGTGCCGTCTACGACCTGATCCAAGGCGCGGAACCGCACATATTCTTGTTCTTCGGTGCCTTGACGGAAATCGGCGACAGCAAGTGGACGCTCGTTCCTACCGGTATCCTTGCCCTCCTGCTTGTTCTTGCAGGCCGGTACGGCTTTTCCGGCCGCCGTCCTGCCGCCATGTCCAACTGGTTGGCTTCAGCGTCGTTCTTCGTCTTCTGCTCGGTCGCCCTGTCAGGCATCGTGGTGAACGTCATCAAGGTCTTGGTCGGCGTGACGATGACAAAAAAGCGGCTCCGTGGGCCAATGCCTGACGGAGCCGCCGAGTTGCTTTACATGGAGGAACCGCACCACAGATGCGATACCCTTGTTATAGGCTGTTTTGGTTAACGCGAGCTTAAGGTTAACAAGAAAAATGCAGGCCTTTACTTTTTCCGGCAAGGCCTTCAGCTCTGCTTGCCGCGGCCCGTCTTGTTCTGAAGCTCGTCGATGCGCCGCGAGGCGTCTGCCTTGTTGAGCGACGAATCGAACTCCTCCTTCGCCTCTTCGCTCAGCGTCTTGAGGTACGAAGCCTGGGCGCCGGTCATCGGTTCGTCGCCGGTGGTCCATTCCGACGGGTCCTTCTCCGTGTTGGACGGGGTGCCGCCGTCCGGAGACTTCGGGTCCGCCGCGTTGTCGTGGTCGTTCCTGGCGCTGGCCATGGTCGATCGCTCCTGTCAGTACATGTCTAGCATATCAACAGGCTAATGTTGTTCTTGTTTCGTTGCTATCTGGAATTTTTCTCGACTCCGCACCAACCCCCCGCCAAATTAGAGCCCATGTGCGAAAAATATAACGAACGGCCAGCCCTTTGAGGCCGCCGGCTTCCGCAGACTTCACCGTCCGGTTCTGGGGCGTCCGAGGCAGTATACCGGCGCCCGGTCCCGAGACGATGAGATATGGTGGCAACACGACTTGCATCGAAGTGAGGTGTGGCGGACACCTGATGATCTTCGACGCGGGAACGGGCATCCGGGCGTTCGGCGGCCAGTTGGCGGGCGAGGCGCCGGTCGATCTCGACCTGTTCTTCACCCACACCCATTTCGACCATGTCGCCGGCCTGCCGTTCTTCGTCCCGGCCTTCGATCCGCGCAACCGGCTGCGCTTGTGGGCGGGTCACTTGTCGCCGCCGCAGACGATCCAGTCCGTCTTGTGCGACATGATGATAGCGCCCCTGTTCCCGGTGCCTCTCTCCGCCTTCTACGGCTCCTGCACGTTCAACGACTTCCAATGCGGCGCCGTCCTGCAACCGCGCCCGGATATCAGGATCGCGACCGGACCGCTCAACCACCCGAACGGCTGCTGCGGCTACCGGGTGGAGTTCGGCGGGCGGGTGCTGGCGATCGTGACGGATACAGAGCACCTGGCCGAAGGCCATGACGACGCCGTGCTGGAACTGGCGCGCGGTGCCGACGTCATGATCTACGACGGCATGTACACCGACGCGGCCTATCCCAAGCATGTCGGCTGGGGGCATTCCACATGGCAGCAGGGCTGCCGGGTGGCCGATGCCGCCGGGGTAGGGCGGGCGGTGATCTTCCACCATGAACCCAACCACGACGATACCGTCATGGACGGCATCGCCGTGGCGGCGGAGGAGATGAGACCCGGAACGCTTGTGGCGTTCGAGGGGATGGTGCTGGAACTCTGATGCGGGCTCCTCACCGATAGGGGTCGGCGGCATCGCGCAGGCCATCGCCGAGGAAGTTGAAGGCAAGGACGACGACGATCACCGGCACCACCGGCAGCATCAGCCAGGGATATAGAGCCACGACGTTGATGTTCTGCGCCTCGTTCAGCAGGACGCCCCAGCTGGTGATGGGGGGGCGCAATCCCAGTCCCAGGAACGACAGCGCCGTCTCCCCCAGGATCATGCCGGGAATCGACAGGGTCGCGGAGGCGATCAGGTGGCTCATGAAGCTGGGCAGCAGGTGGCGGCCGATGATGCGCCGGGGGCTGGCGCCCATCAGCTGGGCGGCCGTGCAGAAGTCCTCCTCCCGCAGGGCCAGCAGCTTGGAGCGCACCGCGCGGGCGAGGCCGGTCCAGTCGAGCAGGCCCAGGATCAGCGTGATCCCGAAATAGATCAGGATCGGGCTCCAGGTGACGGGCAGGGCGGCGGACAAGGCCATCCAGAGCGGCAGTTCGGGGAAGGAGCGCAGCACTTCGATGAAGCGCTGGGTCACGTTGTCGATCCAGCCGCCATAGTAGCCGGCGACGCCGCCGATCACGATGCCCAGGACGAAGCTGATAGTGATGCCGATCAGGCCGACGGTCAGCGAGATCCGGGTGCCGTAGAGGATGCGGCTCAGCATGTCGCGTCCCAGCCGGTCGGTGCCGAGCAGGAACAGGGTGCCGCCTTCCGACGGGCACATCAGATGGACGCTGGCCGGGACCATCCCCCAGAAATCGTAACCGTCGCCCCGGCAGAAGAACCGGATGGGCTGAACGTCGGTTTCGTCCACCGTGTAGACCCGCTGGAGCGTGTCCATGTCGAGCCGGTAGTCGAAGCCGTAGACGAAGGGACCGACGAAGCTGCCCTCGTGGAACAGGTGGACCGACTGGGGCGGGGCGTAGATGTGGTGGATGTGCCGGCTATCCAGCGCGTAGGGCGACAGGAATTCCGATATCAGGATCGTGAAGTACATGAAGGCGAGGATAGCGCCGGACAGCACGGCGAGCCGGTGGCGCTTCAGTTTCCACCACATCATCCGCCACTGGGACGCCATGTAGTAGCGTTCCTGCTCCGGCGACATGTGCTCGACCGCGTAGGGGTCGAACGGTGCGGTGGAGACGTAGTGGTCGAGCCGGTCGGCGGTCATCGGCTGGCCCCCCCTTCGAGCCGGATGCGGGGGTCGAGCATGGCCAACGCCACGTCGGACAGGAAGACGCCGACGACCGTCAGCAGCGCCAGGAACATCAGGAACGAGCCGGCCAGATACATGTCCTGGCTGCGGAGCGCATCCAGCAGCATCGGACCCGTCGTCGGCAGCGACAGCACGATGGAGACCACGGCGGCCCCTGAAACGATCTGCGGCAGCAAATTGCCGATGTCGGAGATGAAGGGGTTGATCGCCATCCGGAGCGGATATTTCCAGAGCACCTTGGCCGGCGACAGGCCCTTGGCCCGCGCGGTCACGACATACTGCTTGTGCAGCTCGTCCAGCAGGTTGGCGCGCAGCCGCCGGATCATGCCGGCGGTGCCGCTGGTGCCGATCACGATCACGGGAATCCACAGGTGCTCCAGCACCGACACCACCTTTCCCCAGCTCCACGGCGCATCCATGTAGACCGGGTCCATCAGGCCGCCGATGGACGTGCCGAACGTCACGTTGGCGAAGTAGAGCAGCACCAGCGCCAGCAGGAAGTTGGGAGTGGCCAATCCTAAGAATCCCAGGAAGGTCAATCCATAGTCGCCCAGGCTGTACTGGTGTGTCGCCGAGTAGATCCCGATCGGGAACGAGACAACCCAGATGAAGATAATGGTGGCGAAGGACACGACGATGGTCAGCAGCATCCGGTCGCCGACCACGTCTGCCACCGGCCTGTTGTATTCGAACGAATAGCCGTAGTCGCCGGTCAGCATGCCGCCGAGCCAGACGAAATACTGCTCGATCATCGGCTTGTCCAAGCCGTAGGTCTCGCGCAGGAACTGGAGCCTGCTCTGGTCGATCGCCTCGCCCCGGCTTTCGAGCTCAGTCATCAGCGTCGTCAGGTAGTCGCCCGGCGGCAACTGGATGATGACGAAGGTGATGGCGCTGATGGCGAGCAGGGTAGGGATCATCACCATGATCCGTCGCACGAAGAAGCCCAGCATGGTGATCGGTCGTCCCTTCCTAAACCTGAGCAATCAGCTCTTTTGAGCGAACCAGAACGTATCGGGCCGGTAGATGCCGAAATGCGCTCCCGGGTCCCAGCTGAAGATGCCTTCGTCCGGCACGTTGCGCAGCGTGGAGCGCACGACCACCGGCTGAAGCGTGCCGTTGATCAAGCCGATCGTGAAGACGTTGTCGGCATGGATCGCGAGGATGCGGTGCCAGGCATCGGCGCGGGCCGCCGTGTCCTTGGCGGTCCGCCACTCCGTCATCAGGTCCATCAGCTGCATCGGCTGAGGCATGTCGGGCTTTTCGCCGGCCGTGCCGCCGGTCTGGTAGTACTGGCCCCATTTCGGCCACTCGTACTGGTTCTGGTCCACCGGCACGAACTCGGTCGGGGCCATGTCGGCCGTCGGGATGCCGTTGTCGACGCCCTTGGCGATGGCCATCATGGTCTGGCCGGCATAGATGCGGTTGCGCAGCACTTCGAGCTGGGACGGCTTGGTGAACAGCTTGACCCCGATCTTCCGCCAGCTGTCTGCTATCAGTTCCAGCACGTCGACTTCCTCGGTGCTCTCGCCGGCCGTCTCGACGATGATCTCCATCGGGCGCCCGTCGGGCAGCAGCCGGACGTTTTCCGAACCGCGCTTGGTCAGGCCGATCTCGTCCAGCAGGCGGTTGGCCTGGGCCACGTCGTAATTGGTCCAGGCCTTCTGGTATTCCGGCTTGAACAGGGGAGAGCGGGGCAGAACCGTATTGTTGGATGCCTGGGCCAGCCCGTAATAGATCACCTCGTTCAACTCGTCGCGGTCGATGGCGAGGGACAGGGCGCGGCGCAGGCGGATGTCGCGGAACAGCTTCCGCCATTCCGGGTCCGAAGTGTTCATGTTGGGGAAGAGCGCCAGATGGGCGCCGCTGCCGACTTTCCAGAGGTCGACCTTGTAATCGTTCCGCTTCGCCGCCTGCTTCAGGAAGGTGTAGTTGTCGAACCGGATATAGCGGGCCTGAAGATCCGCCTCTCCGGCACCGGCCTTGGCCGGGATGATCTTGCTGTCCGCGATCTGGACCAGGATACGGTCGATATAGGGGAGCTGATGCCCCGCCTCGTCGATGCGGTGGTAGAAGGGGTTGCGGACGAAGACGAACCGCTCGGCTGGAGCCGCCGTCGTGTTGACCCAGGGCTGGAGCGTCGGCATATCGGGGTTGTCGTTGTCGTAGGCGTTGTCCATCCGGTTATGGAGATGCGCCCAGCTCTTCTGTCCCGCCTCCTTGACGAGCACCTTCAGCTCCGCCGCCTCGGCGTATTTCACGTGAAACTTTTTCAGGTAGGCCGAAGGGCCGAAGATCTCCAGCGGACGGGCTGCCGCCAGGGCCGGCAGGAAGACCGGATTCGGCTCCTTCCAGGTGTAGCGGACGGTGGTCTCGTCCAGGACTTCGAACTTGGGCGGCTCGCCGCCGGACAGCATCTCCGGCGGCGGGGTGAAAGGCGGCAGGTCGGGATTGAGGATGACGTCTTCCCACCAGTAGCGGAAATCCTCCGCAGTGAAGGGAGAGCCGTCGGACCAGCGGTGTCCGGGCCGCAGATGGAGGGTGAAGACCTTGTTGTCCTCGGACTCGACCGACTTGAGGATATCCGCTTCGAGGTCGAGGTCGGTGTCGTACGCGACCAATCTGGCATAGAAGTACGCGAAGAGGATGCGTACGTCCTTGGCCCGCGCCATCATCATGGTCAAGTCGCCGCCGGGTTGCCCTGGTTTTCCGCTATCGTCATCGAACGTCACTAAATGTGGTTCGGCGGGTATCCGCTGATCGACCGGGGGCAGTTTTCCGCCGGCGACTTTCTCGGCCAGATAGGGCGTCTCCAGGGCGGCAAGGGAGGGTGACGCTGCCGGCAGGCCGAACAGGAGGACGAGCAGGAGAGTTGCAAACCAAGCGCGGATGCGGGTCATGAAGCCAGCTCCAGCAATGCAGGGTGGGCCTTGGCGCGCACGAGATGACCGTTGCCCAGATCGATCATGCCGGGACGATTGTCGCCGTCGATCGTGAAGGGGGGAGCCCAGGCGCTGGGATCGGACGCGCGGCCTTCCCTCAGCAGGGCCAGATCGAGCCGGAAGTTGGGATCGGGGTCGGGGACCGCCGTCAGCAGGGCGCGGGTATAGGGGTGGACGGGGTTGCGGAACAGGGCGGCGCGGGGCGCTATCTCCACGATCCGGCCCCGGCACATCACCATGATCCGGTCGGCGATGTAATCGACCACGGCGAGGTTGTGCGAGATGAAGAGATAGGTCAGTCCCAGCTTGTCCTTCAGGTCCTTCAGCAGGTTGAGGATCTGGGCCTGGATCGAGACATCGAGAGCGGATACCGGCTCGTCGCAGATCAGCAGGTCGGGCCGCAATGCCAGGGCGCGGGCGATGCCGATGCGCTGGCGCTGGCCGCCGGAGAAGCTGTGTGGATAGCGCTTCAGATGCCTGACATCCAATCCCACGAGGTTCATCAGCTCCTTGACCAGCGCCCGGCGGTGCTCCGCGTCGCCGATATCGTGGATGATCAGGGGTTCGGCGACGATGTCGTACACCGTCATGCGCGGGTTCAGCGAACTGAACGGGTCCTGGAAGATGAATTGCAGGTTGCGGCGGAACTTGATCAGCTTGTCGCCTTCCAGCCCGAGCACATCGACCATGCTGCCCCGGTCGTTGAACAGGATGGAGCCGGTATCGGGCGTCAGCGCCCGCATCAGGATCTTCGACAGCGTGGTCTTGCCGCAGCCGGACTCGCCGACCAGCCCCAGGCATTCGCCCCGGCGGATCTCGAAGCTGACATCGTCGACGGCCAGCACGCCGCCGCCGGCGGGCTTGCGGTTGAACCAGCCGGATTTGCGCGTTTCGAACCGCTTGGTGATGTTGCCGACGCTCAGCAGCGGGCCGGCGGCGTCGACGGGCCAGGGCTCCGATGTGGCGTCCAGCATCTTGCCGCCGGCCGACTTGATCTCCCGGATCGGCACCAGCCGTTCGCCGGGATGCATGTGGAAGCGCGGGACGGCGCGCAGCAGGGCCTTCAGATAGGGGTGGCGCGGCTCCGCGAAGATGTCGCGCATCTCGCCGGATTCCATCACCTCGCCCCGGTACATCACGACGACTTCCTCGGCGACGTTGGCGACGACGCCCAGGTCATGGGTGATAATCAGCACGGCCATGCCGAGTTCGCCCTGAAGGTCGGCCAGCAGTTTCAGGATCTGCGCCTGGATGGTGACGTCGAGAGCGGTGGTCGGCTCGTCCGCGATCAGCAGCGACGGATGGCAGATCAGCGCCATCGCGATCATCGCGCGCTGGCGCAGACCGCCGGACAGTTCGAAGGGGTAGGTGTCCACCGCGCGCTTCGGGTCGGGGAAACCCACCAGCCGCAGCATATCAGCGGTCAGCTCGCGCGCCTGGGCGCTGTCGACGTTGCGGTGGAGCATGACCGCTTCGCCGACCTGGTTGCCGACGGTGTGGAGCGGCGACAGCGAGGTCATCGGCTCCTGAAAGATGATCGAGATGTTGCCGCCCCGGATCGACCGCATCTTGCCGCTTTCCGGTTTCAGCTTGGCGATGTCGATGGTCTTGGGGAACTCCGGGTCGGAGAACAGGATCTCGCCCTTCGTGATCCGGGCCGGGCGGGGCAGGATGCCCATGATGGCCTGCGCCACCACCGACTTGCCCGATCCGGACTCTCCCACCAGGGCTACGGTGCTGCCCGGCCGGACCCGGAATGAGATGCCGCGCACCGCCCGGATGACACCTTCGGCGACGCGGAATTCAACATGCAGATCTCGGACGTTCAGCAGGTCGGTCATTG
>NZ_JCACHA010000631.1:0-15274 GCF_059503625.1 Skermanella sp. | reverse complement strand
GGCTGACCATCACCGGCACCGAGGAACGCCAGGCGCTCGCCCTGGTGCTGCACGACTCCAACCGCCCCTGGGCCATCCGCACGCGTGAGCACGGCTGGACGCCTCGGGGACTCTGTCGGGTCGATTAGGCTCGCTGTGGCCCCGCTGGGTGGGCCGTGAGCCAGCAGTCACCATCGGCACTCAAGCTCTGACAGGCCCTAGCTCGGTCTGCCGGAGGGTTGCCGGCGCACGTTAGCAGCCATGCAAGAACCTGCAGCAGGCTGAGGTCTGCTCCCCGCCAGATGAGGTCCAAAAACCGCCGTCAGTGGCGGAATAATAGTGGCGCCCTAAACGGCTCACCGACGTCGATCACCTGCGATAAGACCTCCTTACCGCAAGTGATCCAGGGCTTGCCGCGATCCGGGATAACCGCCAGACTCCAGGCCTGACCGGGGGCGGGCAGGGGGATCATGAGCGAGGGGATGGGTGACGTGGCGGCCGGGGCTGGGCCGCCCGCGGTGGTGCCCGAGCCGGGTAGGGGCCTCGCTCCGGCCGGCGCCGCGGCGCTGGCCTCGGCCCAGGCCTATGCGCGGCAGGCGCTCGCGCCGGAGACGCTCCGCGCCTATGCCGCCGACTGGGCGCATTTCTGCGGGTGGTGCGGCGAGACCGGTTGTGCCCCGCTGCCGGCCGAGCCCGCGGCCGTTGCCGCCTATCTCGCCTCGCTCGCCGGCCTGTACTCGCGCTCCCTGCTCGAGCGCCGGCTGGCCGCCATCGGCCAGCAGCACCGCCTGCGCGGGCTCGACTGGTCGGTCGGCCACCCGGCCATCCGAACCACGTTGCGTGGCATCTACCGCAAACACGGCAGCCGCCGCCGTCAGGCCGCAGCGCTGACCTCAGCCGAGCTGCGTAAGTTGGTTGCCGCTTGTGGCGGCGACCTGGCTGGGCTCCGCGATCGCGCCCTGCTGCTGCTGGGCTTTGCCGGGGCGCTGCGCCGCTCCGAGCTGGTCGGCATCGACCGCGAGCATCTGCGCTTTACGAGCGAGGGCCTGCGCCTCACCTTGCCCTCCTCCAAGACCGACCAGGAAGGGAAGGGGACCGAACTTGGCGTCACCCGCGGCAAGCGGGTCGAGACCTGCCCGGTACGCACGCTCGAGGCCTGGCTTGCGGCCTCGGCCTGCGACTATGGCCCAGTGTTCCGCAAGGTCGACCGCTGGGGCAACATCGAGCACGCCCGACTCAGCGGTGAGGCGGTCCGCACGATCCTCAAGGGCCGGGCCAAGGCGGCTGGCATCACGGTGCACAGCACCGAGCGGCTGTCGCCGCATGGGCTGCGGGCGGGCTTCGTGACCGAGGCCTACATGGCTGGCGCCCGCGACGAGCAGGTGATGGACCACACCCGCCACCGCGACCTCAAGACCATGCGCGGCTATGTGCGCCGGGCCAAGCTGGTCACCGAGAGCGCCAGCAAGCTGCTCGACCTGTGACCAAGGTCCGGGGGATGGTCCGGGCGGCGATCGGGCCAACTGGTGGGGAAAGGGAGAGGGTTGCAGCCGCCTCGGCGGATGTGCTGGCGCCGGCGCATACTGACTGGCTGTACCACCACCTCCGCGTCACCGGTGATCCGGCCGAGGTCGCGGCCTTCCGCCAGGCGGCGGCCGGGGCTGGGGTCATCCCCTGGCAGCACAGCCTCGGCCGGGCCGAGGAGGACTGGTTTCACCTCCTGGTCGCGCCACCGCCGCCTTTGCAGCGCAGCCTGAGCCTCGAGGGCGCCCGCATCCTGGCCGGGCAGCTACGGACCGCGGCCGAGGAGAGGATGCGGCTTGTAGCCGAGCGCTCGGGCGAGAGCCGGGCCTGCCCGCTCGATTTGCACCGGCTGCTGCCAGCCCCGGAGGAGGTGCTCCGGCTTGGGCCGGAGCACCCGGCGGCGCGGGTGTGGCTCTGGGCCAACTGGGGCACGACCCAGGCGCTGCGGCATGTGGTCGAGCTGCCGGTGCCGAAGCGCAGGCAGCCGCTGAAGCGGGAGCCCGGCCTGCTCTGGCTGGGCTTCTGGTCAGCCGACTGGACGCCCTGGGCGGCCATACGGCAGCTGCGCGAGCGCTGGCAGGCGCTCCAGATCGCGGCGGAGCCGCACTACGATGACCCCTGAGGCCGACAGCGCCGAGGCCTTCCTCGATGCCACCCCAGCCGTGGTCGGCAACAGCGGCGCGCCGGCGCTGCGCTTGGGGGCCTATGAGGGCCCGCTCGACCTCCTGCTGGAGCTGGCGCGGGCGCAGCGGGTGGACTTGGCGCAAATTTCGGTCGCAACCCTGGCCGAGCAGTTCGGCGAGGTTGTGAGCACAGCCATTGAGCGCGGTCGGGTGCCGCTGCCGCGGCTGGCGGACTGGTTGATCATGGCGGCCTGGCTGACGCTGCTGCGCTCGCGGCTGATGCTGCCCGCTGCGGCGGCGGAGAGCGCCGAAGCCCAGCGTGAGGCAGAGGGGCTGCGCCAACGGCTGGCCGACCGGGAATGGGCGAGCCGGCTGGCGGACTGGCTGGAGCGGCGGCCGCAGCTGGGACGGCAGGTGTTCGCGCACGGTGAGGCGGAGCCGAGCACCGCCACCGTCGCCGGTGCCCCGCCGCCCGCGGACACGGCGGAACTGCTGCGGGCCTGCCTGCGGCTGCTGGTTCTGCCGCACCGGGACCGGGTGTACCGGCCGCGACCGCCGGCGCTGTGGCGGGTGCCGGATGCGCTGGAGCGGATGCGAGCGCTGCTGCCGACGGTGGGGGAGGGTGCTGACCTCACCGCCTTCCTGCCGCCGTCGTCGGAGGAGCGGACCAAGTCACAGCTGCAGCGGCGGGCAGCGCTGGCAACAACGCTGCTGGCCGGGCTCGAGCTCGGACGCGATGGAACAGCGATCTTGTACCAAGCTGCACCTTTCGGGACCGTGGTGGTCCGTTCAGCTGAGGCGCTTAGAGCAGAGCAGGCCGACGCTCGCCGCTAGGCCGATCTCCGTGTGCGGTGGCCTATTCGCCACGGCGGTCAAGGATTGGTTGCCTGCGAAGCTCAGGCGAACATCGAGCGAACGGCATTGATGAAGGAACAGGGGCAGATAGCTACAGAATGCATCCCCTGGTTTATCCTCAGGCTTACCCCCAGGCCTGGGGGTAAGATTAAGATTGATAGTATCCGAACCGTACCAACGGCAGCATCTCTGCCGCGACTGCTGAAGGATCATCTCATCGCGTCGTCAGAGGCAGCCTGGAACGCGGTTCGCCAGGATAAGCCCGAGGCCGAGACAAAAAGGCGAGACGTAGGAGACATGGCCGAGATAGCCGAAGCTGACCGATGTTTCGTTGTGGTCATGCAGGGAGTCAGGCCTTGGGCCGGCGTGGTCGAAGGGATCGACGGTGTCAGGGACGCCCTTACGCAAATCGTTTGCAATGATCCTCAGCCGTTGCTGCTTGGAGAACTCACAACAGCGATTGCGTCACTCAGATCCTTGACCGGCAGGAGCGGGATGGGTGGGGGACCAAGGTCGTTGGCCGCCTGGCTACGGACCTGCGCGCGGAGTTCGCCGGCATGCATGGCTTCTCGCGAGCCAATCTGCTGTATATGCGCGCCTTTGCTGAGGCTTGGCCCGATCCGACGATTGTCCAACGGGTCGTTGGACGATTGCCCTGGGGTCAGAACATTGAGCTGCTCACCAAGCTCAAGGATCCAACCGAGCGCCTTTGGTACGCAGAAGCGACCCTCGAGCATGGATGGAGCCGCCCGGTCCTCGCTACGCAGATCCAGACCCAGTTACGTGACCGTCAGGGCAGAGCGATTACGAACTTCGACCGGGCGCTGCCGCCTGAGGCGTCCGATCTCGCCCAGCAGGTCGTGAAAGACCCCTACCAATTCGATTTCATGGCGTTGGCGCCCGACATCAAGGAGCGAGACCTCGAACGAGCTCTCGTGGCTCGCGTGAAGGACCTGTTGCTCGAAAAGGGGAAGGGCTTCGCTCTTATCGGCAGCCAGCATCACCTCGAGGTGGGCGGTCAGGACTGGTATGTCGACCTGCTCTTCTACCACCGACGCCTGCGCTGCCTGGTCGCCGTCGATCTCAAGACCGGCGCCTTCCAGCCTGAGCACGCTGGCAAGATGAACTTCTATCTCGCCGCTCTCGACGAGCGGGATCGTGAGCCTGGCGACAATCCAAGCATCGGGCTGATTCTCTGCCGTGAGCGCAACCGGGTTGTAGTCGAGTACGCCCTGCGCAGTGTCACAAGCCCGATTGGGGTGGCTGAGTACAAGCTAATGGTTGCAGAAGCGCTGCCCGCTGCTCTGGCCGAGGCACTGCCGACGCCGGAAGATCTGGAACCCGGGATGACGCTCCTGCCGCGCGATCAGAATGACGACGCCTGAGCTAACAACCAGCCGCGGGGACCGGCGCCTCGTGCTAGGACTGCGGTTCGCGCTGGCATTCCCGGCTCCTGACGTCGCAGACTAACAGGTGAACCGGCCACGGAGCCGTACCGGAGGAGACGAGGGTGCCGCATCCTTTCCTGCCCCGCCGCACATTGATCGCCGCCGGCCTGGCCGCGCCAAGCCTGGCCCGGGGGCAGACCGACGACTGGCCCAGGCAGACAGTGCGCTACATCAACCTCTATGCCCCAGGCGGAGCGAACGATATCCTCTCTCGCGCCTGGTGCCAGGCCATGACGCAGATCACCGGCCAGCAGTTCGTGGTAGAAAACCGCACTGGCGCCGGCGGTACGGTGGGCAGTGACGCCATCGCCAAGTCTCGCCCGGACGGCTACACCGTGGGTCTTGGTGGTGTCGCCAACTTGGCCATTGCGCCCTCGCTCTTCCCGAACCTGCCTTACGATCCCTTCCGGGATTACAGTCTAATTTCGGGCTTGTACCGGCAACCTAATATCTTGATCGTCAACAACGACCTTCCCGTGCGCAGCGTGCCGGAGCTGATCGCGCTACTGAAGGCGCATCCGGGTCGGTATCACTACGCAACAGGTGGTGCCGGCACTACGCCACACCTGTCGGCCGAGTTGTTCAAGATGACGACCGGCACGGACATGCCCTTCGTGCAGTACCGCGGCGGCGCGCCAGCGCTCGTCGACCTCATGGCGGGTCAGGTGCAGGTGATCTTCGACAACCTTGCTGGCCCGATCGGGGCAGTCCGGGACGGCAAGGTGCGGGCGCTGGCGGTCACCAGTCCGGAGCGAAGCCCGGTGCTCCCCGACCTGCCAGCTTTGGCGGAGTTCCTGCCAGGCTTCGACCTTACCAGCTGGAATGGGTTGATCGCTCCAGCTGGCCTGCCGCCGAAAATGATCCGGCACATGGCGGAGCTGGCGCATCGCGCTCTCATGAGTCCCGATCTGGCGAAAACTTACACCGACAATGGTGCAACACCCTGGGTGGTAGGACCCGAGGACTACGCAGCCTACGCCCGTGCACAGGAGCCGTTGATGCGCCAACTGGTGCGGCTCAGCGGCGCCTCGGCCGGATAGCGCCACCCGCCTGACCTATGGCGTCACCCACTTTATCTTCATCTCGCTTTGCCCAAGCTGATACAGTTCAGATCTAGCCAAACGGCCGAGTGCGACGGTGCTGCGCCGCCGGGGACCAGGACCGGGCTGCAGTTACGCCAAGCTTGCGCGTCGGCTCAGCCTCAATTGCCAGCGCCATTAAAAGGCCCACCTCGATCTCGAGCGGTTCCACGTCGTGTTGGATAAGGCGCGATATGGAAGGCCCGCTGTGGCGCGGCCCGCGTTCCTCTCACTTCGGCCTGTGGGTCTTCTC
Organism: Skermanella sp.; assembly: GCF_059503625.1. Lineage (NCBI taxonomy): Bacteria > Pseudomonadati > Pseudomonadota > Alphaproteobacteria > Rhodospirillales > Azospirillaceae > Skermanella > Skermanella sp. The sequence goes on along the minus strand of NZ_JCACHA010000631.1, from coordinate 9,513 downwards.
CGTCGTAGCCACAACCTGCGAGAAGATCCCAGCCTCAGCTTTTTCGAGGTAAGGCAAGCTTTGTATCGCTAGCGGCAAGCGGGGCTTATCGCATGTGGTGCAGGACTGGTCTTAATCTCCAGCATAACGCTGTTTTCAGAGGGTGAGTCCGGCTTGGGCGGGAGCTAGGGCTGGTCGTTGACCGCCCGAGAAAGCGGTGCAGTTGTTCAATCCGGCTACCGCCAACGGCGTTGTGGCCCCGATGCCGATTGGCGGTAATGACCCGCGGGTGCCCTATGCGGTCGACCGCACGATTTTGGCTGCAGAGCGCACCTATGCGGCTTGGGTCAGAACAGGCTTGGTCGCCCTTGTCGCGGGCGCTGCTGCTCGTGGCCAACGGCCGGCTTTTAGTGGTTTCGCTCGGAGCCCTGCTCGGCATCTGGTTCGGCCGAACCGGTGGCGGGTGATCCCCAAGTTCCGCTTTTCAGCATCGACAAGGTCCGGCACTATCTAGAGGCGGGCGCGGCCACTTCCAGTGCCATGGTCGGGAATGCCCAGCGGCATCTGCGCGCCGCCCGCGTTATACTGCGGTAAAGGCGAGAAAATAGGCTCTGGCGCCGTGTACCGCATCGGTCTAGCCGCATGCCTTCAGCAATGCGCCGGCGCGAGCGCCAATCGGAAGCGGCGCCTCCGCCAACGATCCTCCATCCTTGCCGGGAAACAAGGCGACGGCTAGCGCATCACAAGCGACCTGATTGACAGTTGCAGGCCCGTCATGCTCGCCTTCGCATCAAGCCCCGGCACGGGGCGCGGAGGAATACCCATGCCCGCATCCCTCCCCGAGGCCGCGGTAGCGGACTACAACCGGCTCGGCTACCACTTCCCGATCCGCGCCTTCACGTCGGAGGAAGCCGGCGGGCTGCTAGCGAAGCTACAGGCGACGGAGACCAAGCTCGGCGGCAAGCTGGCCGGGCGGATGAACCAGAAGCCGCATCTGCTGTTTCCCTGGGCTTATGACGTTGTGAAACATCCCGCGGTGCTGGACGCGGTCGAAAGCGTGCTAGGCCCGAACCTGCTCTGTTGGAGCAGCCAATTCTTCATGAAAGGCGCGCACGACCCGGCCTATGTCTCCTGGCACCAGGACGGGACCTATTGGGGCCTGTCCTCTCCAGATGTCGTCACTGCCTGGATCGCCTTTACCCCGAGCGTACCCGAAAGCGGCAACATGCGCGTAGTACCGGGAACGCATCTGAATAAGGTCCCGCATACCGACACCTTTGCGCAGGACAATCTGCTCTCGCGCGGACAGGAGGTGGCGGCGCAGGTGAACGAGGCCGATGCCGTCGACATCACCCTGCAGCCCGGCGAGATGAGCCTGCATCACGTGCTGATCGTGCATGGCAGTGAGCCCAACCGCGCCGACTGGCCGCGGATCGGCTTCGCGGTGCGTTATGTCCCAACCCATGTCCGTCAAGCCGATGGGCCACAGGACAGCGCGTTGTTGGTGCGTGGCCATGACAGCTTCGGCCATTTTGAGCATGAGACTGCGCCGGAGGAGGACCTACATCCGCATGCCCTGGCACGGCACAAAGTGATCATGGATCGGCAGCTTTCCATCCTCTACTCCGGGGCAGCGAAGGAAGGACAGCTCGGGGCGACGATCAAGGCGACGTAGCGTGATGCCAAATCTGGGAGGGCCATGATGCACATCACACGCCGCGCAGCGTTCGCCGCGACCTTGGCTGCTCCCGCCCTAGCACAGGCGCAGTCCGCCATCCGCATTCGCTTCGCCCATAGCCTGCGGCCATCGAGCCGGCGCACCAGGCGGCGGAGTTCTTCGCGAAGAACGTCACCACCTGTACCAACGGCCGCGTGGTGATTGAGCTTTTCCCAGGCGAGCAGCTCGGCAGCGGGCGCGATGTAAACGAGATGATCCGCCAGGGCGCCAACGTGATGAACATCACGGACCCCGGCTATCTCAGCGATTTCGTACCGGATATCGGCATCCTCAACGGGCCCTACCTCGTCGACAATTTCGACCAGTTTGGCCGACTGCTGGACAGCGACTGGTACCCACTGTGTTGCATCGGTCGGCGGTACGGTCGCATTGATCCCTGCCGGATGTGGGGTCATGCGATCCGGATGTACTCCGGCCGTCCGAAATCCAGCATCCGGTTCAGGACGTTGGTGGCAATGGCCACTTCGGTCGCTTGGCGCCGATCCGTTTGCGAGCGCAGACCATCACCGATGACGCGCTTCCATCGTGAGACATCGGCCTCCACCAGAGCACGCCAGTTGTACCCCGACGCTCGCTGCCAGCCCATGCGACCGCGCTCGGTAATACATCGCAGATGCCCATCCCGCTGTGTCGGTGCGGTTGCAGCAGCGCTGCATGGCACCGCGTTTGCGCGTGGTGGCACGATGACGTCGGCATCTGGATGACGCGCTGCGACCTCAGCGTAAACATCGTCCCGGTCGTAGGCACCATCGCCGGTGAAGGACACCACGGAACCATCAACCCGATCGAGCAAGGGGCAGACCTGGGAGCCATCGTCTGCATCCCTGCTCGTCAGCACCGAGGCGACGATCTGGCCGGTGTCAGCGTCTGTGACGAGGTGGAGCATCTTCCAACCCAGGCGCCGCTTGCTACCATGCTTCTCTTCCAGCCAGCCGCCGGGACCACACAGCCGAAGGCCAGTGCTGTCCACCATCAGGTGCACCGGCGCGCTGCCCGCCTTCGGTCGTGGTACCTCCAGCGTCTCGGCCCGACGGCTCAGGGTCGAATGATCCGGCACGGCGAGGTCAAGACCAAGCAGTTGCAGAATGGAGCCGATCAGGCCCTCGGTCTGGCGCAGCGCAAGGCGGAATACGGCACGCAGCGTCAGGGCAGTTGCGATCGCCAGGTCCGAGTACTTCGCCTGGCCACCCCGACCCACCCGCACCTCGGCTTGCGACCCCCTGATCGCCTCGGCCGTGAACCACACGGTAAGACTGCCACGGGCGCGCAGGCCAGCATCGTACTCAGCCCAGTTGGTCACCTTCTGGCGCTGCTTGGGGATGTGGTGCCGGCGGTCACCGTTGGACTTGAACGGCACAACGGGTGTCCCTCACTGCTCGAGGGCTCGCCCCTAAACCAGCCTACTTCCACGGCGCCCAACCGGGCGACTCCGCCCCGACCGCGGTGACGGCTGGAACATTTTGGCCGATGTGGAGGTGTTCATCTTCGCGGTCGAGGCCGAATTGGAGGCCATGGACTGTGAGCGGGTCGGTGTGCACCGTCGCGGCCGCAAGCCGGACCCGAGCTTGCGGCGGCGCCTAATCGGGCTGATCTGGATGCTGACCTTCGGCGGCATGCAGTGGCGCATCGCTGGCTGGCTCTCCGGTGTTCCCTTCACCACCTTGCACAGCGCCTTTGCCCGCTGGACGCGATTGGGGCTTTGGCGCCGATTAGGCCAGCGCCTGGCTCTCGATTGGCGCCTAGTCCGCGGCGACGAGATGCTGCCCTCTGCGGTGGTGGCCGACAGCCGCTCGCTCCGCTCCGCCCCGAGCGCCTGGGCCCGGGGCATCGATGGCGGCAAGCTGATCAAGGGGATTAAGCTCTGCGTCGTTTGCGACAAGCATGGGTCGCTGCTTGATCTCGAGCTGCACCCGGCCAACACGGACGACCGCGCCGGCACATTGCCGATGCTGCCGCGGCTGGCCGCGCTCGGCTTCCAGGGTGATCTTCTCGGCAACAGCGGCTTCAAGGGCGCGCCCTTCGCCGCGGCGGCGCTCGAGCACGACATCCATGTCTCGGCCTCGCCCGGCGGCACCTGGGACGGGCGCTTCCTGCCGAGCGGGATCAGGTGGGTGGTGGAGCGGCTTTTTGCCTGGTCGAGCCGCTACCGGCGCCTCAACATCGTGTACGACCGCGCGCCCGACCTCTTTGCCGGGCACGTCTGGATCGCGATGATCTCCATCATCTCACGCCGGATCGTCGCACAAGCTCAGACGCAGCAAGGAATCTAATCGCGTACAGCTTCTTACTTATGGAGGGTGCCACCCTGAGGATCCCCTCGTCATGACCGAGAACGCCAGATGCAGCCCTTCAAGTCACCCGGGCAAGCCCAGCGGTTCCTGTCGGCGCACGCGTTGATCTATGGTCACTTCCGTCCGCGGCGGAACCTTATGGCTGCCGAACAGTACCGCCGCTCGCGCGATAAGGCTTGCCAGATCTGGCGGCAGGAGACGTGCGTCCAGATGGCGGCGTGAGATCGCGCATGCGCCGTATTGCGGTCAAACGCGCCAGGTCACCAAACAATGTGACAACGCCCGCTGATTCCGTCTCAGACCCTGACACAGGAAACCTGAGTTCAGAGAAGCGCCACCGGAGCGAGGCCTTCACCCGGGGGAAGGGCGTCGCGCGGTGCCGCGAGCTGCCATCCCGCAGCGTGCAGCGCGTCGAGGGCTGCCCAAGTCGTCGCCTGCGGGGGAGAGTCGTACAGCTTCGCCCAAGCCAAGCGCGCCGCGATCCGTCCTGGTGTGGCCGGCCGCACCACCTTGCGCCCGTTCAGCATCCCGATCGATGGCCCCTGCGCGGCCGGTACTCCCGCGTTGATGCCGGAGAGCCAGGACACCAAGATGTCGGCGCAGGCGGAGCAGGGGCTGTGGCTCAACTCGATCTCTACGCTGTCCACTGCTATCTCGCGGACGCACTCGTAAAGCTGCCGCTCGGCGTGAGTCAGCGTACCGTAATACCGGAGATCGCGGGACTCTCCGGTGTTCCAAGTCATCACCTCGATCGTCGGCCGCGGCGGGCGCTGGGCGACAGCGACGCGCCCGGCAAGCGGGATCGGCGAGCCAGCCTCTAAGGGGCGGAGATCGCGTGTGCCGACGGCGATCGGACCGGGAGCGGTCAGCCGCGCGCCGAGCACGACAGTCCGGCCAGCCGGTCGTGTCGGAAAGACCTGTTCGAGCCGGTTTAGAAGAGGGAGGCGACGGTCGGCCATGGTTAGAAGTCCCCGGCACCGCACTGGGTGGCAGCCGCAGCATCGAAGCACACCGATTGGCCAAGCGCGACGCTCATTTGGTTTACATCTTGTGGTAATTTCCGCCACAGCTAAGGTCGCACCGGTGATGAGGCCTGCTTGGAGGCCCGCGGCCGCGGTTTCAGTCGGGTCAAGCCTCAGCTGCCAAGGGAGATACCCACGGTGCGCACCGCCTGCCGCGCTTCGCTTGACATGGCGCTTGTAGGAGTTGAACACCTTACCAAACGCGACCAATTCTGCGTTAGGAAGACATCGTAACTCTGACCGCCTTCGCGCATAACTTTGGAACAGATTGATCGACCAAGGCACCCTTCACATCGCAAGCAGGTAGGGCGGCGGTTTGTTGGATAAGGCGCGATATGGAAACTTCCGCGGCCTGCGAATCCACCCATTTGTAAAAAGGCGCTGCCGTCCGGAATGCTGCTCGGCGATTTCGGTTGGGAGATGCGTAACTTCCTCTCCCGCGCCGTGCGGTGATGATCCCCTTCTCCGCTCTCGCCCTTGGCAGCGAGCTCGACCCGGCAAGGGTCTGGCACGCCAGACTGCTGGACGATAGTCTCGGCGTCGCCGTCCTCCTCCTTTTCACCGGCATCCCGCTCTTCCTGGCGGACCGTGTGACCGGCGGCGGCGTCTCGGGCGTCGCAGCAGCCTCCATCGCCGGCAATGCCGCAGCGGTGCCGGCCGTCGTGGCGGCGGCCAACCGGGCCTGTGCGGAGGCGGCGGCGCATACGGTCATCCTGGGCGCCGCTGCCGTCATCGTCATTGCCGTGCTACTCTCGTCGCTGACCGCTTGGATTGCGAAGGCCGTGGGCGCGTGGCCAGACCTCCCAACTGCAACCATCACCGCGCCGGCGGAGTGACCCCCGTGACCCTGCGCTGGCTGATCCTAGCGGATGACCTGACTGGCGCAGCGGATTGTGCCATCGCCTTTGCCCGTCGCGGCCGCACCGCCGCGGTTGGCTGGGGCGAGGCGCCCGCGCCGGTGGGGGCCACGGTGTTCGCCATCAATACCGACAGCCGTCGCTTGGCTCCAGCCGCCGCTGCTGCTCGACACCGCAGCTTGGTCGAAGCAAGGCTCACGCCTGGGATGCGGCTGATCAAGAAGATCGATAGTACCCTCCGCGGCCAGCCCGCGGCGGAATTGCGGGCCACCATCCAGGCGCTGCGCGACCGCGGCGCCGGCGCCATGGCCATCGTTGTCCCGGCGTTCCCAGCTACCAGGCGCACCACCGAGGGCGGCCGGATCTACCTGGGCGGCACGCCGCTGGAGGAGACGGCGCTCTGGGCGCGCGACCACACCTACCCAAGCGCCGACCTGGTCGCGGTGCTGGAAGCGGAGGGGTTGCGCGCCCGCTTGCTGCCGCTCGCGGCTGTCCGTAGGGAGGCTGCGGCCGGGATCGCGGCGGCGCTGGAGGCGGAGGTTGAGGCGCTGGTCTGCGATGCCGTGCTGCCTGAGGATCTCGATGCCGTCGCCCGCGGCAGCCTGCCCTCCGCCGAACGGCTCTTCTGGTCCGGCTCTGGTGGCATCGCCCAGGCGCTCGCCATGGCCGAAGGGCCAGCGGAGTCCGTTCCGCAGTCCTTCCCGCGTGTCGGCCGGGGTGGCATGCTGGTGGTGGTGGGCAGCGTCGCCGAGGCATCCCGAGCCGCCGCAGCGCGGTTGGTCGAGGCCGGCGCCGTGCGTCCCTTCAGCCTGCCGCCGGCGGTGCTGCTGGAGGACGCAGCGGCGCGTGAGGCCGGCGCCGCCATCGCTGGGGCGCTTGCCGCCGGCGAGGACGTCCTGGTGGACATTGCTGCCGAGGGCGAGCCCGACCTTTCCTACGGTGCGCTATTGGCCGGGCGGCTCGCCACCTTGCTCGCCCCGGCCGCGCCGCATGTGTCCGGCCTCTTTGCCACCGGGGGAGAGACCGCCTGCGCCCTGCTCGGCCGGCTTGGCGTCACTGGCATCCGATTGCTGGATGAGCTGGAGCCGGGCGTGCCGCTCGGCGTCACGATTGGCGGCTCGCCCGGCGTCCACGCCATCCCTGTAATGACCAAGGCCGGCGCTTTTGGCACGGCCGAGACCATTGCCCGCAGCCTCGACCGGCTGCGCGCCCTTCTCCTACAAGGATCCGCCATGAGCGCAGCCCAGGACAGCCGCCCGATCATCGCCATCACGATGGGCGACGCCTCCGGCATCGGACCCGAGATCATCATGAAGGCCTTGGCACGCGAGGACGTCTACGCCAGCTGCCGCTCGCTGGTGGTCGGCGACGCAACGCGCCTGCGCGAGGCGGGCGACATCGTCGGCGGCGGCCTTGCTGTCGCGGCATTGGCTGAGCCCGCCCGTGCCCGCTACCAGCGCGGCACGGTGGACTGCATCGATCTCGGCCTGATCCCAGCGGGACATCCCTTTGGCAGGCTCTCGCCCGTTTCCGGCGAGGGCGCCTACCGCTACATCGAGCGCGCGACGCGCCTAGTTGAGGCCGGCGAGGCGGATGCCATCTGCACCGCGCCGCTGTCCAAGGAGGCGCTGCACGCTGCCGGCCACAAATACCCGGGCCATACCGAGCTGCTGGCGCAGCTGACCGGCACACCCGAGGTCTCTATGATGCTGGTCGCGCCAAAGTTGCGCGTCATCCATGTGACTACGCATATCGGTCTGGTCGACGCCATCCGAAAGATCGAGCCGGGCCTCGTCGAGCGCACCATCGCCCGCGGGCATGCGACGCTAGTGAAGTCTGGCATCGCCGAGCCGCGAATCGGTGTCTGCGGCATCAACCCCCATGCTGGCGAGAACGGCCTTTTTGGGCACGGGGAAGAGGAGGAGAAGATCATGCCCGCCGTGCAGGCCTGCCGCGCCAAGGGCTGGAAGGTGGAGGGCCCGCTGCCGGCCGATACGCTGTTCTTCCGCGCCGCGCGCGGCGACTTCGATCTGGTGGTCGCGATGTACCACGATCAAGGCCATGGCCCGGTGAAGGTCATGGGGCTGGAGGCGGGCGTGAACATCACCGTCGGCCTGCCAGTGATCCGCACCTCGGTCGACCACGGCACGGCTTTCGACATCGCTGGAAAGGGCATCGCCGATGAGGGCAGCCTCGTCGAGGCGCTACGCCAAGCCGTGGACCTCGCTCCGCAGCGCCGACGCTCCCTTGTTTGATACTGCTGCGCTGGGACGCTGGCTTGGGCACAGTCAACTTGCCGATCCACGCACGACCAGATCGCCAACCTATTCCATCTCCGCCGCGGCCACGTCGTCGCCCTCCAGTATCGTGCCGTAAGGGCGCGGGCATTTGAGGTGTGGGCGGATATCAGCGGGGCCGCCGCCGCGGCCTGAACTCTGCTGTGCGTCGTCTTTGGTATGCCAGCGTGGCGGCCAAACATCGGCAAGTTGACTGTGCCCCCGCCGGTTTGTATCTCTCCGGGACGGCTCCGCAAGGACGCAACAGAACCCTCCAGCGTCACTCCGAGTGGCTAGCCTGAGCAGCCTCAGACAGACGAGCAATCGGCACTTCGATGTCGCAGGCGAGCCCGGACCGCCGCCAGTCGAGGTTTACCAGCCCACCGAGTTGCCCTCGGATGCTCGCATCGAGTACGCGAGAGCCGAAGCCACGACGGGATGGCACGTCGATCACCAGAGGCCCGCCTTGCTCGTCCCATCGGACCCGGAGCACGCGTGCACCCTCGTCAAGATTCCAGGTCAGGCGGACCACGCCACCTGACACCGACAAGGCGCCATGTTTCGTGGCGTTCGTCGCCAACTCATGCAGGGCAAGCGACAATGACTGGGCTGCTGAGGGCCCAATCCGTAGCTGAGGCCCCTCGACAGCGACGCGAGGAGCGCTGCCGTCGACCGCTCCGCTTTCCACTAGCAGCAGGAACGGCGCGAGCTCAGCTTCGACGAGTTGGCGGATGTCGGCTCCCGTCCAGCGCCCCTCGGCCAAGAGGCTGTGTACACGGGCAAGGGCTCGCACGCGTCCCTCGATAGCATTTGCGAAAGAGGCGACATCCCGCCGCGGGGTCAGACGGAGTGCTGCCTGTACGACTGCGAGCGCGTTCTTGGCGCGGTGGTCGACCTCTCGGGTCAGCAGTACAAGCCTCTCCTCTTGCCGGCGTCTCTCGGTTACGTCGACGAGAACGCCCGCGGCTCGCACCGGAATGCCGTAGCTGTCTCGCTCCACCTGACCCCGCGACAACAGCCAGCGGTCACCCCCGTCTGGCGCCGGTGTGGCTGCGCGGTATTCCGCCTCATAAGGGGCACCTTTCTCAAGCAGGTTCTGCCAAGCCACTTGTACCGCCGAGCGGTCGTCTGCATGGACTGTGTCGAGCCAGTTCGTGGCGTCTGCCACGGAGGTGGTGATCCCGAGCAGCTCGATTGCCTCGGTTGATATTATCCTCACGCCCGTTCGCAGATCATGCTCCCAAGTCCCAATGCCTACACCCGTCGTCGCGAGTCGTAGGCGAGCCTCACTGGAGGCTAGTGTCCTGATTCTGAAATTTGTGGGCACTTTGCCTGGACGTGCACGGTGCG
>NZ_JCACHA010000630.1:0-15467 GCF_059503625.1 Skermanella sp. | reverse complement strand
GAGGCGCCGCGCGTCGTCCAGACCCATACCGCGCCGCCGGCATCGCCGGCTGCCACGCAGCCCGTTCCGACAGGTTCGCCGACGGTGGACCACACGACCACCGTGAAGAAGGACGAGACGGCGAAGACCTGATCCCCGCCAGCGCCGTGCAGATCACCGGCCTGGACAGTCCAGGCGGCATCCACCGCAGTCCTTGGATGACCCATAATGCTTGATATTGGCTGGTCCGAAATTGCCGTCATCGTCGTCGTGGCGCTGATCGTCATAGGGCCGAAGGACCTGCCGAAGGTTTTGAAGACCATCGGTATCTGGGTTCGCAAAGCGCGCATGCTGACTCGCGACTTCCAGAACAGCGTGGACGAGATGATCCGCGAGGCCGACTTGGAAGATGTACGCCGGCAGGCGACGGAATTGCGGAACATCAACATCGGCCGCGAGGTCGAAAAGACCATCGACCCGTCCGGATCGCTGCGCGACGCCTTCGACCCGAACATTACCTCCCGCCCGCGCGACGACGGTCCGCCCAAGGATGGCGACGCGGAGGAAGAGGCGGATCGGCTGGCCCATGAAGGCGTCAAAGCTCCCGCCCTGCACGCCGCGACCGGATCGAACGGCGCTAGGCTGCCCGTTCCGGCAGCCGAGCCGCAGCTGCCCGTGACCGCCACCGACTTGAAGATTCCCGAACCCGCACAGGCGCATACACCTGCTCCGGCCGAATCACCTGACAAACGGGCGTTACCATCGTGAGCGACGACGGCCTCGACGACAGCAAGATGCCGCTGCTCGATCACCTGATCGAGTTGCGCACCCGGCTGATGTACTCAATCCTGGCGATCTTCGCCGCTTTCCTGGTCTGTTACTATTTCAGCCCGCAGATCTACGCCTTCCTGGTCCGCCCGCTTGCCAACCTGCTCGGCAACGAAGGCCGCAGGATGATCTACACGGGCCTGACGGAAGCGTTCTTCACCTACGTCAAGGTGGCGTTCTGGGCCGGCACCTTCCTGTCGTTCCCGATCATCGCGACCCAGCTCTGGATGTTCGTGGCGCCCGGCCTTTACAAGCACGAACGCAACGCCTTCCTGCCGTTCCTGATCGCGACGCCGATCCTGTTCTTCCTGGGCGGCGCCCTGGTCTACTACGCGATCTTCCCGCTCGCGTGGCAGTTCTTCCTCAGTTTCGAGCAGTTGACCCCTGGCCCCGAAGGGTTGCCGATCCAATTCGAAGCCCGCGTCGGCGAGTATCTGTCGCTGGTCATGACGCTGATCTTCGCCTTCGGCATAGCCTTCCAATTGCCGGTGCTGCTGACGCTGCTGATCCGCGCGGGGATCATCTCGTCCGCCGACCTGGCAGCCAAGCGCAAATACGCGATCGTCGGAATCCTGGTCGCGGCGGCCATCATGACTCCGCCCGACGTCATAAGTCAGATCGGCCTCGCCATACCGCTTTACATGCTCTACGAAATCTCGGTCCAGATCGGCCGCGTGATGGAAAAGCAGCGCGCCAAGCGCGAAGCGGCACAGGAGGCTGCCGACCGCGCCGGGTCGGATCGGTCACAGGGTGCGGCGGAATAACCACAGCCGGAAACTGCCGGTCCCGCTCCCCTGGACCGGAGACGTGAGGAGCTTTATAAACGACTTCCCGTAACGTCTCCGATCCAGTGGCCCAATGCACGACTTACGCCTGATTCGCGATAACCCCGACGCTTTCGACCGTGGTCTGGCGAGGCGCGGGGTATCGCCCATGGCGGGCGGAATCCTCGAACTCGATACCCGCCGCCGCGCCGCCCAGACGACCTTGCAGGAACTCCAGGCCCGCCGGAACGAGGCGTCCAAGGAGATCGGCAAGGCCAAGCGCGAAGGGCGCGACGCCGACGCCCTGATGGCCGAAGTCGCCGGGCTGAAAGACAGCCTCCAGCAGACCGAGGAGGAAGAGCGGGCATCGGGTGCTACGCTCGACAGCTATCTCGTCAGCCTGCCCAACCTGCCTGCCGAGGACGTTCCCGACGGTCCGGACGAAACGGCGAACGTCGAAATTCGCCGCGTCGGCCAACCGCCCCGGGTCGACAAGGCGCTGGAGCATTTCGATCTCGGCGAAAAGCTGGGGATGATGGACTTTACCGCCGGCGCCAAGCTGTCGGGTGCCCGGTTCACGGTGCTGCGCGGCAAGCTTGCCCGCCTGGAGCGCGCGCTCGGCCAATTCATGATCGACCTGCACATCGACGAGCACGGCTTCACCGAAGTCATCCCGCCGTTGCTGGTCCGCGATGAAGCGGCTTTCGGCACCGGCCAATTGCCGAAGTTCTCCGAAGACCTGTTCCGGACCAATACCGGTCATTGGCTGATCCCGACCGCGGAAGTGCCGCTGACCAACCTCGTCGCCGACCGCATCCTCGACCTCGAGGACTTGCCGCTCCGAATGACCGCGCTGACGCCGTGCTTCCGGTCGGAAGCCGGGGCAGCGGGGAAGGATACGCGCGGCATGATCCGCCAGCACCAGTTCTGGAAGGTCGAGATGGTCAGCGTGACCGGCCCGGACCAGTCCCAGGCCGAGCACGAGCGCATGACGGAATGTGCCGAAACGGTGCTGAAGCGGCTCGGCCTGCCGTTCCGGACCATCGTTCTGTGTACCGGCGACATGGGATTCTCGGCCCGCAAGACCTACGATATCGAAGTCTGGCTGCCGGGGCAGAACATGTACCGGGAGATTTCCAGCGTCTCCAACTGCGGCGACTTCCAGGCCCGCCGCATGAAGGCCCGTTGCCGGCCTCGTGGCGAAAAGAACACACAGTTCGTCCATACGCTCAATGGCTCGGGTGTCGCCGTCGGACGCTGCCTGATCGCGATCATGGAAAACTTTCAGCAACCTGATGGGTCCATAATCGTGCCGGAGGCTCTGCGGCCTTACATGGGTGGTCTCGACAGGATTTCTCTGGATGCTTAAAGCTCCCCTGGACGTATCGAAGGCGCGAATCCTGCTGTCGAACGACGATGGCATCCACGCTCCAGGGTTGGAAGTGCTGGAGAAGATCGCCCGGACATTGTCCGACGATGTCTGGGTGGTAGCGCCGGAGACGGAACAGTCCGGGGCAAGCCATTCGCTGACGCTTCATCGGCCGTTGCGGATGCGGCAGATGGGTGAGCGCCGGTTCGCGGTGGACGGGACCCCGACCGACTGCGTGCTTCTCGCGATCAACCACATCCTGAAGGACCGCAAGCCCGACCTGGTGCTTTCCGGCGTCAACCATGGCAGCAACCTGGGCGAGGACGTGACTTACTCCGGCACGATCGCCGCCGCGATGGAAGCGACCCTGCTCGGCGTTCCAGCCATCGCGATGAGCCAGCATCTCGATCCCGCCCAGCCGGCCCTGTGGCAGACGGCGCTGCACTGGGGGCCGGAAGTCGTTCGCAAGGCGGTTTCCGTCGGCTGGCCGCGCAACGTCCTGATGAACGTCAACTTTCCCAGCGTCGAGCCCGATCAGGCACAGGGCATCCACGTCGTCCGCCACGGCCAGCGCAAGGTCGGCGACGACCTGATCGAGCGCACCGATCCGCGCGGCCGGTCCTATTTCTGGATCGGCACCCTGCGGGGCGAGGCCGACACCCTGCCGGATACCGATATCGGCGTGGTGCTGGAAAAGGGGATCGCCGTGACCCCGCTGTTCCTCGATCTGACCCATACCCCGACGCTGGAGACCTTGCGGACGGTGTTCGCTTGACCATCGACGCGCGCAAGATCCGCCTCATCATGCAGCTCCGGCGGTCCGGAGTGACCGATACGGCCGTGCTGGCCGTGATCGAGCGGCTTCCGCGCGAACTTTTCGTCCCGCGCTCTTTCCTCGACCAGGCTTACGAGGACATGGCGTTGCCGATCGGCTCCGGCCAGACGATCAGCCAGCCGCTGGTGGTTGCGATGATGACCCAGGCGCTCGGACTTCACGACCGCCAGAAGGTGCTGGAGATCGGCACAGGGTCCGGATATCAGGCGGCCGTACTGTCCAGGCTGGTCCGCCGCGTCTATACGATCGAGCGCCACCGTGCGCTGCTGCACGAGGCCGAGGGCCGCTTCGCCCAGCTCGGCTTCCACAACATCACGACGCGGGCAGGGGATGGCACCAAGGGGTGGCCCGAGCAAGCGCCCTTCGACCGCATCCTGGTCACGGCCGCGGCTGACGGCGACATCCCGAAGACCTTGACCGACCAGCTCGCCCTGGGAGGAGTCATGGTCGCTCCCCTGGGGAATGACCGGCGAGATCAGCGTGTTTATCGAATACGCCGTACCGAAACCGGTCTGGAAAGGGAAGAACTGTGGCCCGTCCGATTCGTTCCTCTGCTACCCGAGCCTGTCGTGGTTCCGGTAGCTCGGGCGCGCTCATTATGAAATCCACGGCCACAGTCGGCCGGTGCGCGCTGCTGGTACTGGCAGTTGCGGCGGTGACGTCGTGCACCCGCACCAACGCGCCGGCTCCGGTTTCCGTCTACACCGAGCAGCCAACCCCGTCGGCTCCGGGCATGATCACCGTCGGGCGCGGCGATACCGTCTATGAACTGGCAAAGCGCTACAACGTCCCAATGCGCGAGGTGATCGAGCTGAACCGGCTGGCGCCGCCTTACGGGCTGACGGTCGGGCAGCGTCTCAAGCTTCCGACCGCGCGGTTCTACACGGTGCAGCGTGGCGACACGATGTACGGCATCTCGCGGATGCATCAGGTCGGTATGAGCGAACTGGCCCGCGCCAACGGGCTTCAGGAGCCCTATGCGATCCGGGTCGGCCAGCAGCTTCAGCTTCCCGGCGCGAACTTGCCGGATACGCAACTGGCCGAGAACTCCAGGGCGGGTTTGCCGGCCCGGACGGCCGCCGCGAGACCAGTGGTGACTGCCGAAGCCTTGCCCGAAGCGGTGCAGCCGCCGTCGCCACAGGCTGCTGCACCGCAGAGCGGCGCTCCGGCAGCGGCCCAGCAGGACCCGTCGCTTCCGGCTTACCAGCCCCGGCGCGGCTTCGGCATGGCTCAGTCCGGAGCGCCGCCCACACCGGCCCCGGTCTATGAGCCGGCGCCGGTTCCATTCGCCGCACCGGTCGAAGCCGCACGTGCGCCGCAGCCATCCGTTCCGCCGGCCGTCAGTCCACCGGCCAGCAGCCAAGTGGCTGCACTGCCGCAACCTCCGGCCAGCACCCCGCCGGTTCCGCATCCCATTCCGAAGGTTCCGCCGCGTCCGGCCCCGGCCGCGCAGGCGCCACAAGCTGAACCGGCTCCCGCGGCAACACCGGTTCCCGTACCCACTCCCCCTCCGCCTGCTTCGGCGGAAGTGGCTGCCGCGAAGCCTCCCGCGATCGAGGCACCTGAGCCGCGCGGCGGCAGCCGTTTTCTGTGGCCGGTTCGCGGGGCGATCCTGTCGGATTACGGCCCGAAGCCCGGCGGGCTGCACAACGACGGCATCAACATCAGCGCCTCGCGCGGTGCATCCGTCGTGGCGGCCGATAACGGTGTCGTGGCCTATGCGGGCAACGAGTTGCGCGGCTTCGGCAATCTACTCCTGATCCGCCACGCCGACGGCTGGATGACGGCCTATGCCCATCTGGACGACATGCTGGTGGAGCGCGGCGCCAAGGTTTCGCGCGGGCAGAAGATCGGCACGGTCGGCAGCACCGGCAACGTTTCCTCGCCTCAGCTCCATTTCGAGGTCCGCCGGGGCAATCGCGCGATCGATCCGCGCGATCACCTCGGATCGGAGAAACGCGTCAGTCGAGACGCTTTCCAAGACGGCCGGCCAAGTCCTGGATGAACTGCCACGCGACGCGGCCCGACCGGCTGCCGCGCGTCATCGACCATTCGATCGCTTCGGCTCTCAACTGCGCCTGCGGGATATCGAGGCCGAAGCGGGCGGCATAGCCCTCGATCATCGCGAAGAAAGTCTGCTGGTCGCAGTTGTGGAACCCAAGCCATAGGCCGAAGCGGTCGGACAGCGACACCTTCTCCTCGACCGACTCGTGGGGATTGATCGCGGTCGAGCGCTCGTTCTCGATCATGTCGCGGGACATCAGGTGCCGCCGGTTCGACGTGGCGTAGAAGACCACGTTGTCCGGACGTCCCTCGATCCCGCCGTCCAGCACCGCCTTCAGCGACTTATAGGCGGCATCGTCGTTGTCGAACGACAGGTCGTCGCAGAACAGGACGAAGCGGCGCTTGGTCGTGCGCAGCAGGTTCAGCAGCTCCGGCAACGACGGAATGTCTTCGCGGTGGATCTCGACCAGCACCAGCACGCCGGGCAGCTTCGCCGCAACCTCGGCATGGATCGCCTTGACCAGCGAACTCTTGCCCATGCCGCGGGCGCCCCACAGCAGGGCGTTGTTCGCCGGCAGACCCTCGGCGAACCGCCGGGTATTCTCCAGCAGGGTGTCGCGCTGCTGGATCACGCCCTGAAGCAGCGGCAAGTCGACCCTGTTGACGTTCGGCACCGGAATCAGGCGGCTTCCCTCGGCATGCCAGGTGAAGGCGTCGGCCGCTTCGAAGTCCGGAACCGGAGCCGGCGGCGGCGCCAGACGGTCGAGCGCATCGGCGATTCTGGCGAGCAGGATGGGGAGAGATTGATCGGTATTGTCGGAAGCTGTTTGCACGGACCGGGAACCTGACTACATATGCGGTAGAAGCGGAACCCGGTCATCAGCGAGATCGGGCCGCACGGGCCGTAGACCCTAGCATAGCTCGGGCGCAGCACAAGATGGGCGTAGGGCTCCGGCGGACCACCGGCCATCCGTTCGTTTGTGCCGGTTTCGATTGCAACACCGGCGCGGGCCGTTATAGTCCCGCGGTCCGCTAAGAACAAAGTGAGAGGAGCACCGGATGTTCGTATCAACGGCCTACGCGCAGGCCGCGGACGGTGCGGGGGGAGCGGCAGGTCTTATGTCGTTTCTGCCGCTTGTCCTGATCTTCGTCGTCTTCTATTTCCTGCTGATCCGTCCGCAGCAAAAGAAGCTCAAAGAACACAAGGGTATGCTCGAGGCATTGCGCCGTGGTGACCGCGTCGTCACCGGTGGCGGCATCATCGGCACGATCACCAAGGTCGGCGCCGATGACGAACTTGTGGTCGAAATCGCCGAAGGCGTCCGCGTCCGCGTGCTCCGTTCCACCATCAACCTGGTGCTGGCGAAGACCGAGCCCGCCAAGGGCGGCCGGACGGTGACGACGGCGGACGACAAGGATGCTCCGGCAGCCGATGCCGTGGTCGATCCGGCGCAGGACAATGCCGCAGCGCCCTCGCGCGGCATTGGCAAGATGTTCGGCCGTAAGTAATGACAGTCGGGCAGGGACGACCGGTCGTCCGGACGTTCCTGCCAGCTCTGATCGAATTCGAAGGCTATCATGGACGTAACGCCGCTGATCCCCGCCGACCGGCAGGTGATCGACTCCTACGGCCCAGGTATCTTCCGGGTCAGCGGGACTTTGTACGAAGGCCCGCTCCTGGTATTCCCCGACCGGACGCAGTCGTGGAAGGCCACTACCTTCACGGAACTGACGCTCCAGAGCTTCGATTTCGTCCGCGCCGCCGAACCGGCGGTGGAGATCCTGCTGCTCGGCTCCGGCCCCAAGATGGGACTGCTGCCCTCGAAACTCCGCCGTGAGCTGCGGGAGGCCGGCATCGTGGTCGACGTGATGGAAACCGGCGCCGCATGCCGGACCTACAACGTCCTGCTGTCGGAAGAGCGCCGCGTCGCCGCGGCGCTGCTCCCCGTCTGAGGATCGTTTCTCCTCAAGACGCACAAATAAAAAAGGGGTCCCGAAGGACCCCTTTTCCGTGACCGGAAGATAGGTCAAGAAGCCTTGCTGTACAGCTCGGCCACGTATTCCCAGTTCACCATGTTCTCCAGGAACGCCTTCAGGTAGTCCGGACGGCGGTTCTGGTAGTCCAGGTAGTAGGAGTGCTCCCACACGTCGCAGCCCAGGATCGGGGTCTGGCCGTGGACGAGCGGGTTCTCGCCGTTGGGGGTCTTGGTGACCTTCAGCTTGCCGCCATCGACCACCAGCCACGCCCAGCCGCTGCCGAATTGCGTGATGCCGGCCTGGGTGAAGGCCTCCTTGAACTGATCGACGCCGCCGAGATCTTCCTTGATCTTGGCTTCCAGTTCGCCCGGGATGGCCCCGCCGCCATTCTTGCGCATGACCTGCCAGAACAGGATATGGTTCCAGTGCTGGCCGGCGTTGTTGAAGATGGTCTGCTTGGAGGCGTCGCCGTAGGTGGCCTTGACGATCTCCTCAAGCGACTTGTCCGCCAGCGGCGTGTCCTTGGTCAGGTTGTTCAGGGCCGTCACATAGGCCTGATGGTGCTTGTCGTGGTGGAACTGCAACGTCTGCTCGGACATGTACGGATTGAGAGCATCGTACGCATACGGCAGGGGGGGAAGTTCGAAGGCCATCGGTTCCTCGCTTTTGTTATCGGTACAGACGCCGCGGCAGAGAACGCGCGACGATCTGGCGTGAGGCTACGCCTGTTGAGATATGTCGAGCGAGCTTCGTTGTGAAGCCCGCATCTCATCCCGGCTCAGCGTTTCGGCCGATCCTGATAATAACAGCAAATCCGCCGCCTTGTTTCCTGATCTAATCGCACCTTCGATCGTGGCGGGGAGGCCGGTTGCCGTCCAATCGCCCGCCAGATGGAGGTTCCCGAGCGCCGTCCGCGTCTCCGGGCGCTTCGCCGATTCGGCTGGAGTCTGGCGGAAGGTGGCGCGTTTCTCCTTGATGATCCGGGCGGCCGGCATGGGACCAGGCAGGGCGCAGGCCCGTGCCACGTCGCGCCAGATCAGATCGGCCAGATCGTCGGCGGTCCGGTCGATCAGCCGGTCGGCAGCGCTGACGGTCACCGAAATTACGTCGTCGCGGGCGAACAGCCACTCGGCCGTTCCGCCGACGAGCCCCAGGAACATCTGGCCACCGGGGAGTACTGCGGGGCGGTCCAGACGGTAATGGGCATTGAGGATCGCCGTGCTGCCGCCGGGGACGGGAAGGCCGGGAAGCAGTTCGGAAGCGGCCGCCGGGGGCAGGGCCAGCACCACGTCGTCATCATGTCCGATTTCCACCCTCTCTCCGGCGAATTCCAGTGCCGTGACGCGGGCGTTCTGAACCCGCAATTCCCGCAGGCGCGCCTTCAGTCGGACCGTTCCGCCGTTCTCCTCCACGAAGCGGACTGACGGATCGACGAAAGTATCGGACAGGCCGCGCGCCGCGATGAAAGGCCGGCAGGCGGCGCCGCCCTTCATGAAGGTCTCCGCGACGACCGCGCCCATCAGCCGGGCGGAGCCGAGGGCAGGGTCGATGTTGAGAGCCGCGACCGCCAGCGGCTCCCACAGGCGCTTGTAGAGCACGGACCGGGTGTCCAGGCACTCCGCTACCGTGTCATCGGGACGTGTCCGCAGCAGTTTCAGCAGCCCGAGATAATCGCGCCAGCCGGTACCGGGTACCCGCCGCGACGGCACCAGCATCCACCACGGGACGGGGCCGAGGTTTGGCCGCAGGGTCCAGCTTTCGCCGGTCGAAAGATCCATGAAGGGGAAGGCGACCGGGTCGGCTCCGATCAGCCTGTCCCTGGCACCGATCCGGTCGAGCAGACCGAATACGCCGGTGTTGCCGCCCAGCAGCAGGTGATTGCCGTTGTCGATCGGGCGGTCCAGAACGGCGTCATGGAGCGACCGGCAGCGGCCGCCGGCCTGCCCCGCGGACTCGTAAACCACGACCCGGCGGCCGGCAGCCGCCAGACGGACGGCTGCGGCCAAACCGGCCATGCCGGCGCCGACGATATGAACCGTTGTCATTGCGGCACTCAACTCTGCGGAGGACGTCCGACAAGGCAGCGCAGGGTCACCCAAGCCTTTTCGGATTTGGGCAGGCGCGGACGCCTGCCGAGGTCCGCCCATCCGCGTGCACGCAGGTGCTTCAAGGTGCGGCGGTACAGCAGCATCATCGCTCGGGCGGTCCAAAGCCGGCGGCGCGGCCAGCGCGCCAGCAGGCGTTCCGCATCCGCAAAGCGGGCCTCGGCCATATCGGCTAGGGCATCGCAGACCTTGGGCAGGGCAGGGTGGCGAAGCACCTCGGCGGGATCGCTGGCGACGATGCCGGCCCGCACCAGCAGTTCCCGCGGCAAGTAAAGCCGGCCAAGCTGGGCGTCTTCCTCCAGGTCGCGCAGGATGTTGGTCATCTGCAGGGCATCGCCCAGCGCCAGGGCCAGTGCCTCCGTCTCGTCGTCGGCACGGTCGAACACCCGGATGGCCAGCAGCCCGACGGCGCCGGCCACGCGCCGGCAATAGACCTTGAAGGTGTCCAGCGGCGGCGCCCGCAAGGGTGTGCCGAGGTCCATCGCCATGCCGTCGATCACGGCTTCCAGCTCGGCCCGCGGCAGGTGGTAGCGGGCGATCGCGTCGGCCAGCCCGACGGCGACCGGGGTGGATGGAGCGCCGCCCATATAGAGCGACCTGATCTGTTCGCGCCAGCCCGCGAGGGCGGTGCGCTTTTCCTCGATCGTGCCCGGTTCGTCCACGATATCGTCGACCTGCCGGCAGAAGGCGTAGATGGCGAACATGGCGGTACGCTTCGGCTTGGGCAGCAGCAGCATAGGCCAGAAGAAGGTGCTTCCGGACCGGCCGGTGATTTCACCGGGACCGGCGGCGGAGGCGGCAGGCGCGGAAGTCATCTTATGCTGAGTCCCGCTGCGATGCCCTGGACGGTAGCCATGACGCGCGCCGTCGGCGACAGGCGGACCCGGCGTGCCAGAGGGTCCTGCCGCCGCAATTTCCGCGAGAGCGAGCGGGCGAGGCTGAGGATCACCGCCGATTCCAGCCGCAGCCCCTTGTGCCTGACCATGCTCGGCAGCGGCGCCGCACGTTCGAGCAGCGCATCGACCTGATCCAGCGTGCGGTCCAGGATGGCGCGCAACTGTTCGTTGGAGCTTCGCTCGACCAGCCGTTCCACGCTGACCTTCGACTGTTCGAACCAGATGCGCGGGATATAGCAGCGGCCCAGATCCACCCAGTCGTCGCGGCAATCCTGGAGGTGGTTGAGGATCTGGAGCGCCGCGCACAGCGCGTCCGAAGGCCCGACCGCCTTGTGCCCCTCGCCGTGGAGCGCCAGCAGGTAGCGACCCACCGGCGCCGCCGAATAGCGGCAATAGAGCATCAGGTCGCTCCAGGTCCGGCACGGCGTGTTCTTGGCGTCGCGCCGGAAGGCCTGGAGGACCTGCCGTGCGTGGGTATCGGGCAGGCCGGTCAGCCGCAGGCTGGCGTGGAGGTCGAGCGCCGGCTGAAGGTAGGCGCTATGGGCTTCGCCCTTCATCAGGGCGCGCTCCAGCGCGTCGAGATGGCTGAGCTTCAGTTCCGGTTCCAGATCGGGGTCGTCCGCGATGTCGTCGGCGAGGCGAACGAACTTGTAGTACGCCATCACGTGCGGACGCAGCCGTTTCGGAAGCAGCCGGGACGCTACCGGGAAGTTCTCGCCGCTGGAGTCCTTCCGTGCGGCGGGCTCGGCGTTGCCTGTGTCGGGCGGTGCGATGTTGAACTCGGCCATTGGTTTCCGCGAAAAGCGAGGTCAGGCTTAAAGGTCTGGCCGATCAGCCACGCGAGGCCAATATGTCATGGCGCCAGAGGTCCACTATAGAGCATGTTGGCACTGGTTTCTCTCGTCACTATGCGGCGTCCCCCGAAATTTCATGGCTAACTCCGAAGCGGCCCTGTCCTACTGCGGGCAGGAAGTCCGAAAATACGACAAAGACCGATTCCTCACGGCGCTGTTCGCTCCAGCCGACCGGCGCGAGGCGTTGTTCGCGCTTTACGCCTTCAACCTGGAAATCGCCAAGACCAGGGAAGTGGTGACCGAACCGGTCCTTGGCCAGATCCGGCTGCAATGGTGGCACGACGCGATAGGCGAAGCCTATGACGGAACGCCCCGCCGCCACGAGGTCCTGCTGCCCCTGGCGCAGGCGATCCGGGAGTTCGGCCTGACGCGCGGTCACTTCGAAAAACTGATCGACGCGCGCGAGGCGGATCTGACCGACGAGCCGCCGGCCGACGCGACCTGCCTTATCAGCTACGCGGAGGTCACCGGTGTCCCGCTGGTGCTTCTGGCGCTGGAGATCCTGGGCGTTTCCGGCAACGCCGCCGCCAATGAGGCTGCGCGTCACGTCGGCATCGCTTGGGCTTTGACGGGTCTGCTGCGGGCGATCCCGTTCCACGCGCGCAGCCACCGGCTCTACATGCCGAAGGACTCGCTGGCGCGGCACGACGTCGCCGAGGGCCGTCTGTTCGACCTGAAGCCGCCGGAGGGCCTGAAGGCCGTCGTCGGCGAAGTCGCCGATCTGGCGAGGGGCCACCTGCGCGAAGCGCGGGCCTTGCGCCGCGACGTGCCGCGCGCCGCCAATCCTGCCCTGCTGATCGCCTCCATCGCCGACACCTATCTGGGCGTGATCGCGAAACAGGGAAACGACGTGTTCGCGCCAAAGGTGTTGATGCCCAACCCGTTCAGGCAGGTCCGGCTGGGACTGCGGGCGATGACAGGGCGGTACTGAACGACGGGCTGTCAGGCGGCTTGCGACTGCCTGCCCAGCCAGCCGTCGAGATCGGCCAGCGCCCGCCGCGTATAGGCCAACTTGCGGTCGCGGCCCTTGATCTTGCCGTCCAGGTCGGGGAACAGGCCGAAATTGACGTTCATCGGCTGGAAGGTCTCGGCCTCCGCCCCGCCGGTGATGTGGTTCAGCAGCGCGCCGAGCGCCGTAGTCGGGGGAGGGCTGACGGATGGCTGCCCCACCCGCTCGGCCGCCGCGAACCGGCCCGTCAGCAGGCCGATGGCTGCGGATTCCACGTAGCCCTCCACGCCGGTCACCTGACCGGCGAAGCGCAGGCGCGGCATCGCCTTCAGGCGCAACTCATTGTCCAGCAGCTTCGGGCTGTTCAGGAAGGTATTGCGGTGCATGCCGCCGAGCCTGGCGAACTCGGCGTTCTCCAGGCCGGGGATCATGCGGAACACCCGGGTCTGGTCCGCGTACTTCATCTTGGTCTGGAAGCCGACCAGATTGTAGAGCGTGCCCAGGGCATTGTCCTGGCGCAACTGGACGATGGCGTGCGAACGCGCGCCGGTATGCGGGTTGGTCAAGCCGACCGGCTTCATCGGGCCGTACCGCAAGGTGTCGATGCCGCGCGACGCCATGACCTCGATCGGCAGGCAGCCTTCGAAATAGGGGGTGTTCTTCTCCCACTCCTTGAAGTCGGTCTTGGGCGCGTCGATCAGCGCCTGGATGAACGCGGTGTACTGGTCCCTGTCCATCGCGCAGTTGATGTAGTCCTTGCCTGTACCGCCCGGACCCGGCTTGTCGTAGCGCGACTGAAACCACGCCTTGGACAGGTCGATGCTTTCCGTATAGACGATCGGCGCGATCGCATCGAAGAAGGCGAGGCTTTCCTCACCCGTCAATTCCCGTACCGCTTCGGCCAGCGCCGGCGACGTCAGCGGACCGGTCGCGACGATGACGCTGTCCCAGTCCTCCGGCGGAAGTCCCGCGACTTCCTCCCGCACCAGGGTAATCAGGGGGTGCCGGGCGATGGTATCGGAAACCGCAGCGGAAAACGCATCGCGGTCCACCGCCAGCGCGCCTCCCGCCGGTACCTTGTGGGCATCGGCGCAGCGCAGGATCAGGCTGTCGCAGCGGCGCATCTCCTCGTGCAGCAATCCTACCGCATTGTACTCGGCGTCGTCGGAGCGGAAGGAGTTCGAGCAAACCATCTCTGCCAGACCTTCGGTCTGGTGCGCCTCCGTCTTGCGGACGGGCCGCATCTCGTGCAGGACGACCGGCACGCCGGCCGAGGCGATCTGCCAGGCTGCTTCGCTGCCGGCGAGACCGCCGCCGATGACATGGATGGGCAGGGGTGATGTGCTCATGGGAACATTTGCCTTCGGAAAATCAGACCGTGCAGATGGGCCATTCGGCGCGGAAAGGCAAGGCGCGATAGAGGCAGCACCCATCAAAGAGCGCTTGCGGAAGGCGGTGCTTCCCGATCAAGGTGCCTGCCCGATCCGCGTACGGACGCGCGGCTTTCAAGACCGGAGTTACCCTATGGTAAAACGCCTCGCAACCGCCGTTTTGGCATTGGTCCTGCTGGCTGCCGCAGGCTGGTACGGCTGGCAGCTCGGCCCCTGGGCCGACGCGGCGACGGGCGAGTACGGCGTACCGGTCGACTTCGCCAGCCTTGAACGGAAAGCGTCACCCAACCAGTACCTCGTCGCCCCCGGTGGACTGACGCCGCGCGCCGAGCCAGATGCGGAAAGCTCCGTCTTCTCCGTACCGCCCGACCGCCTGCGCGACGCCTTCCTTGCCGTCGTTGCCGAAGCGCCACGTACGAAACTGCTGAGCCGGTCGGCCGACGGCCTGCACCTGACCCTGGTCCAGCGCACGGCGCTTCTGCGGTTCCCAGACTATATCGACGTGTCGATCCAGCCCGCTCCCGGCGGAAATGGCGAAGGCTCGACCATCGCCGTCTACAGCCGTTCCCGCTTCGGCTATTCCGACCTGGGCGTCAACCGGAAGCGGGTGGAGGACTGGATGGCGGCCCTGGAAACCAAGGCCGCATCACGCTGACTTGCGCGTCTTCCGCTTGGGCGCCGCGACCGCCGCCGGCAGGTAGGGCGCCAGATAGCGGCCGGTGTAGCTTCTCGGCTCCTCGACCACGCGCTCCGGCGGTCCCTCGGCGACGATCTCTCCGCCGCCGGTGCCGCCTTCCGGCCCGAGATCGATGATCCAGTCGGCTGTCTTGATGACTTCCAGGTTATGCTCGATCACGACGACGGTATTGCCCTGATCGACCAGCGCGTGGAGCACCTCCAGCAACTTGCGGACATCCTCGAAATGCAGGCCGGTGGTCGGCTCGTCCAGGATATACAGCGTCCGCCCGGTCGCACGCCGGCTCAGCTCCTTCGCCAGCTTGACGCGCTGGGCCTCGCCGCCGGACAGAGTCGTGGCGGCCTGACCGACATGAATGTAGCCGAGGCCGACCCGCTCCAGCGTCTGCATCTTGTCGCGGATCGACGGGACGGCCTTGAAGAACTCGGCGCCCTCTTCCACGGTCATGTCGAGCACGTCGGCGATGCTCTTGTCGCGGTACAGGATCTCCAGCGTTTCGCGGTTGTACCGCTTGCCGTGGCAGACGTCGCAGGTGACGTAGACGTCGGGCAGGAAGTGCATTTCGATCTTCAGGACGCCATCGCCCTGGCACGCCTCGCACCGCCCGCCCTTGACGTTGAACGAGAACCGGCCCGGACCGTAGCCCCGCGCCTTCGCCTCCGGCAGGCCGGAGAACCAGTCGCGGATCGGGGTGAAGGCGCCGGTGTAGGTCGCCGGGTTGGAACGCGGCGTCCGGCCGATCGGCGACTGGTCGATATCGATCACCTTGTCCAGGTGCTCGATGCCGTTGATCGCGTCGTGTTCCGCCGGGTGCTCCCG
>NZ_JCACHA010000629.1:13715-15523 GCF_059503625.1 Skermanella sp. | reverse complement strand
CGGGAGGCCGTATATAGGGCGGCACCCCGAACCCTGTCCAGGGCTTTTTTCAGCCTCTCGAACTTTTTTCGGAGGACGCCGGAACTTACGTCGGATTTCACAATCCAGATGCCGCTGGCAAACTCCCGCCCGGCTAACAAGCCCAAGCTCACAAGCCCAGCATCATAAGGCACAGCGTCAGCCAGATCGCCAACAAGGCTCCGGCCTGCCGCGCAGGGGACGGCGAAACCATGATCCACCCTTAATGTGTGAACAAGCGATACCGCTCCGGCAATTGGGGATGAATTGCCCGGCGGACTGGATTATGGTTAGCGCAAGTTTAATCCTGATGCTGTGAACTGCCTCACAGGCACGCAGGGGGCCAACGATTTATGACTCGGTCGGAAGGACCAGACAAAGTGGCGGTTCTCGCCGGCCATTTCCTCCTCCGCGATCTGCCCAGGGACGACCTGGACAAGCTTGCGTCCTATGCCAAGGCGGTGCGCTACCCGGCGCACCGCGTCGTCTTCCATAAGGGCGATCCGGGCGACGGCATGATGGCCGTCATCTCGGGACGCATCAAGATCCGCTCCTACTCGCTGGACGGCAAGGAACTGGTGCTCAACGTCATCAGGCCGGGCGAGCTGTTCGGCGAAATCGCCCTGCTCGACGCCAAACCGCGCACCGCCGACGCGGTGACCATGGAGCCGTGCGAGCTTCTGGTGCTGGAGCGGCGCGATTTCCTGCCTTTCCTGGCCGATCGTCCGCAGGCCTGCTTTCATCTGCTGACCGTACTGTGCCAGCGGCTTCGCCAGACCAGCCAGCAGTTGGAAGACGCCCTGTTCCTGGACCTTGCGCCGCGGCTCGCCCGCTGTCTGGTCCGGCTGGCCGAAAGGTTCGGCAAGCCTGTTCCGGACGGCGTTCAGATCGACGTCCGCCTGTCGCAGCAGGAACTGGCCGCCTTCGTCGGCATGACGCGGGAAAGCGTCAACAAGCAGCTGGCGTCATGGCGGCGGGACGGTGTCGTCGGTTTTTCCGGCGGCATCGTCACGATCCACGACATGGTGGAACTTCGTTTCCTGTCCGGCATCGAGGACGAACCCGGCAGTGCGGCCGATGGTCCTTAGATCCCCAGTCGGCAACCGCTCCGGCATATGAAGATAGGACCCGTCAAGATCGCTCCGGCCCCGATGCCGCCGGTCCTGGGTCGCGTTCAGAATGCAGTCGTGCTGGCGCTGGTCACAGCCGGCATCGCCATGCTGCTCGCCCTCACTCCGGTCGCCCGGATGATGGAGGAAGAGCTGGGGCTGTCCTGGCTCTTCACCCTGCGCGGCCCCCTTCCGCCGCCCGGCGGCGTCGCGATCGTCAGCCTCGACCGGCAGTCGGCGCGCCGGCTGGGACTGCCGCCGCAGGTCAGGCTATGGCCCCGCTCGCTGCGCGCCAACCTGATCACCGAACTTAAAAAGCGCGGCGCCACTGCGATCGCCTTCGACCTGACGCTGGAAACGCCGACCGACCAGATCCAGGACGGCGCCCTCACCCGCGCCATCGCGGCGGCACGCTCGGTCGTGCTGGTCGAAGCCCTGGAGCGCGAGGAGGTGGCGGTAACCGACACCCAAGGGAACCCGGCCGGACACATGGCGATCGTGAAGGCGATCCCGCCGATCGAACCCTTCGCGAAGGCCGCCGCCGCGCTGGCCCCCTTCCCGCTGCCGAAGATCGCCGCCCGGACCAACCAGTTCTGGGCCTTCAAGGAAGGCGCCGGCGATCGCCTCACCCTGCCGGCCGCCGCCTTGCAGGTCCACGCGGCATCCGTCCATGCCGTCTGG
>NZ_JCACHA010000629.1:0-13705 GCF_059503625.1 Skermanella sp. | reverse complement strand
GGCGTGCCGGGACTGGAGACGCTGCCGCCCGACAACGACCTGCTGAGCGAACCGGGGTCGATCCAGAAGGCTTCGCTGGCGGTCCGCCGCGCGCTCCTTCAGGACCCCGGGCTGATCGACCGGCTGCCGCCCCTGCCCGCCCGGCTGGGCGAACACGAGCGCCGGCTTATCGATGCGCTGAACCGGCTGCATACGGGTCCGCAGCACTACTATCTGAACCTGTACGGACCGGCCAGCACGATCACGGTGATCCCCTTCGCCGACCTGATCGAGAACAAGCCGATCCCGGACCTGAACGGCCGCGCGGTGTTCGTCGGGGTGGCGGAGCGGTCTTCGACCAACGTGGACAGCTTCTACACGGTCTTCTCCACCGGCGACGGCATCGACATCAGCGGGGTCGAGATCGCCGCCACGGGTTTCGCCAACCTGCTCGACGATACCACCCTGGCCATGCCCCGGCAGGGAACGGTGGTCGCCATGCTGGCGGGATTCGGGCTGGCGATCGGCTTCGTGGCCTATCTGCTGCCGGGCACCTGGGCCGTTGCCGCCACCCTGTTCATCGCCTGGGCCTGGCTGAGCCTTACCCTGAAGATGTTCGAACAGAACCATCTCTGGCTGCCGCTGGCGGTGCCGCTGCTGGTACAGGTCCCGCTGGCGCTGTTCGGCGGGCTTCTGTGGCAGTACCTGTCGGCCAACCTGGAGCGCGTGAACGTTTCCCGCGCGATCCGCTATTATCTGCCGGAAAAGGCGGCCGCCGACATGGCGCGCGGGTCCATCGATCCAGGCTCCGCCCGGGATCTCGTCTTCGGCACCTGCGTCGCCAGCGACGCCGCGCGTTTCACGGCGCTGGCCGAAACCCTGCCGCCGCGTGAGCTGGCGACCTTGCTGGACAGCTATTTCGCCACCCTGTTCGAACAGATCCAAGTGCAGGGCGGGACCGTTACCGACGTGGTCGGCGACGGCATCATGAGCGTGTGGGCGAATCCGCAGCCCGACCGCGCCCAACGTATCCGCGCCGTCATGGCGGCGCTGGACATGGCGGCAGCCATCCAGCGTTTCAACCGGCAGCACCCGAGCCGGCCCATGCCGACCCGGATCGGGCTGCATACCGGATGGATCATGGTCGGCAATGTCGGCGGCAAGGGACATTTCGCCTGGAGCGTCGTCGGCGACATCCCGAACACCGCGTCCCGGATCGAAGGACTGAACAAACATCTGGGAACCACCATCCTGGCGTCGCGGGAAGCCGTCGGCGACCTGGACATGGTGCTGACACGCCGGCTCGGGCGCTTCCGCCTGTTCGGCAAGGCCGGCGAACTGGATATCCACGAAGTCATCGCACGCCGGACGGAGGCATCGACCTCGCAACTGCGGCTGGTATCGCTGTTCGAATCCGCCCTCGAAGCGTTCGAGGGCGGCCGAATAGCCGAAGCATCGGACTTGCTGCACCGTGTATTGAGCGAGTTTCCCGATGACGGTCCGAGCCGGTTCCACCTGGACCGATGCGCCAGCCACTGCGCCGGGATCCGCGTCCTGGACGACAGCGCCGTCGTCAGGCTCGAAGCCAAGTAGTAACACATCCGCAGCGGCCTTTCGACTAATTTCCTCAAATACCGCTATTTTGAATTATTTGAACAGCATTGACACGATTGGCGGCTTCATATTACAGAAACACCCCCAGACGGATGCCGATAACAGGACGATTACTGCCTTGACGAGAGCGTTACCACAGACCGTAACCCGGCTTGCCAAAGCCGAAATAAAAAAGGTCGGCCTAGATGGTAAACATCGGATGACAATCAAAACTTGGTTGCAGTCGCCGATATTGGCATCGCTGATCGGAGGGCTGGCGCTTCTGACTTGGCCCGACAAGGCCGAAGCGCAGGGAGCGGATGGATTTCCGGCCGGTATGCAGCAGCCCGGCTGCACGTCGCCGGTAGGCAGGATCGCCTCCCTTGAAGGCGCCGTCGAAAGACGTATCGCCGGAAGCTCCGATTGGCGGCCGGCGACGACCAACCAGCCCTTATGTGCCGGCGACGCCATTCGCACCGGCCAATACAGCCGGGCAGCTCTGGCCCTGGCAAACGACTCCGTGCTTCGGCTGGACCAGACCACCACGCTGGAAGTAGCTCCGGCTCCGGCCGAGGAAGAAGAACCGTCGGTGCTGGGGTTGATCCGGGGCGTGATCCAGGTCTTCAGCCATCGGCCCCGAAGCCTCAGCATCACGACGCCCTTCGTGAACGCCGCGGTCGAAGGCACGGAGTTTCTCGTCGTGGCCGAAGCCGACAGGGCCTCGGTCACGGTCTTGCAGGGACGGGTGCGGGCGAGCAACCCGCAGGGCGCCGTGACGCTCGATGCCGCCGGGACGGCGGAAGCCCGCGCCGGAACGGCACCGGTGCAAAGGATCACGGTACGCCCGCGCGATGCAGCCCAGTGGACGCTCTATTTCCAGCCGGTGCTGGCGACGATGTCGGCGCAGGGCACCGCCGAAAGCGCCGGCCTGCCGGCTTCGGTCGTCGAAGCGCTGGCGCTGAGCCGCCGGGGAGATCACGCCGGAGCGATCGCCCGCCTGGACCGCGAACTGGCGACGGGGGCTGCGGACCCGCAAGTGCCCCTCTACCGCGACGCCCTGCTGCTGAGCGTCGGCCGGGTTGCCGAGGCGCGCGAAGCGATCGAAAAGACGCTTGCGGGAAATCCCGACCATGTCGGGGCGCTCTCGCTCCGCAGCGTCATTGCCGTGACCGTGAACGACATCGACAGCGCCCTGTC
Organism: Skermanella sp.; assembly: GCF_059503625.1. Taxonomy (NCBI): domain Bacteria; kingdom Pseudomonadati; phylum Pseudomonadota; class Alphaproteobacteria; order Rhodospirillales; family Azospirillaceae; genus Skermanella; species Skermanella sp. The sequence goes on along the minus strand of NZ_JCACHA010000629.1, from coordinate 10,936 downwards.
CGACGCCTTGCGCGCGGTCGAACTGGACCCCCGCTCCGCAGCGGCCCGGATCGCGCTGTCCTACGCCTTGCAGGCCGACCGCCGGCTGGAAGGCGCCCGCGCCACGCTTGAGAATGCGGTCGCGATCCATCCCGAAGACCCCCTGGTGCGATCCCGCCTGGCTGAGATCCTGCTGATCCTGGGCTACAGGGACGACGCCGAACAGGCAGCGCGCAAGGCGGCCGAACTGGCGCCCGACATGGGCGAGGCACAGACGATCCTGGGGCTTGCCGCCCTGGTGCGTCTGCGGCCGGGCGAGGCGCAGCGGGTCCTGGAACGCGCGGTCGTGCTGGAACCGTCCGACCCCCTGCCCCGCCTGGGCCTGGGTCTCGCCCTGATCCGTCAGGGCAATCTGGAGGCCGGCCGGAACGAGCTGGAGATCGCCGCGGCGCTCGATCCCGGCAATTCGCTGGTCCGCAGCTATCTCGGCCGCGCTTACGACGACGAGCGGCGCGGCGACCGCGCGGCCGGCCAATACGGCGTCGCGAAGGAACTCGACCCGCTCGACCCGACCCCGCTCTTCTACGACGGCCTTAGAAAGCGGGCCGCCAACCGGCCGGTCGACGCCTTGGCGGATATAGAACGGTCGATCGGCCTGAACGACAACCGGGCGCCGTTCCGCTCCGAACTGTCGCTGGACGAGGATCTGGCGACGCGGGGCGCCGCGCTGGGCCGCGTCTACACCGATCTGGGCTTCGACAGGCTCGGCCTGCCACAGGCGGCGAAGGCCCTCGGCAAGGACCCCGACAGCGCCGCGGCCAACCGGTTCCTGTCGGACATCTACGCGCCGCTGGAGCGGCACGAGATCGCCCGGTCCAGCGCGCTGCTGCAATCCCAGCTGCTCCAGCCGCTGACCATCGATCCGGTCCAGCCCCGCCTGAGCGCGGCCGATCTCCACGTTCTGCCCGGCGCCTTCCCGTCGGAAGCCGGAGTCAACGAATACGGGCCTCTGTTCGAGCGTGACCGCATCAGGCTGGATGCGACCGGCGTCGCCGGCAACCTGGATACCCTGGCGGACGAGGTCATGCTGTCCGGGATCGTCGGCCGGGCCGCCTTCAGCGCCGGCCAGTTCCATTATCAGAGCGACGGCTACCGCGAGAACAACGACGTCGAGCACGACATCTACACGCTGTTCGGACAGGCGGCGCTGACCGATACCTTGAGCGTCCAGGCGGAGATCCGGTCGCGCCGGACGGAGCAGGGAGACCTGACGCAGAACTTCGACCCCGACAATTTCTCCCGCACCGGGCGGACCGACATCGACCAGGATACGGCGCGCCTGGGACTGCGCTACTCGCCGACGCCGAGGGTCGACCTTCTGGCGTCGCTGATCGCCAGCGAGCGCGACGCAAAGCAGCTTCAGGCGAACGACTTCTTCAATTTCACCGACGATATCGAGCAGCGCGGCATCGACGCCCAGGTCCAGGGGATCTATCGCGGGGACATGTTCAACTTCACGGCGGGCGGCGGTGCGTACCGCATCCGGCAGAAGAGCGTTTCGACCTTCGAGGATCTGCTGTCGGGCTTGAGCTTCCCGTTCACGGAGAGCTTCACCAGCCGCCAGTCCAATGCCTATGGCTATGTCAACCTGACGCCGTGGAGCGACGTGATCGTCACGGTAGGCCTGAGCGCCGACCATTTCGACAACGGCGTCTACGACTTCGACAAGCTCAATCCAAAGTTCGGCGTCCAATGGGACCTGACCGAGCGGCTGAAGCTGCGGGCCGCGGCCTTCCGCACCTTCAAGCGGCTGCTGATCGTCGACCAGACGCTGGAACCGACCCAGGTCGCCGGCTTCAACCAGTTCACCGACGAGTTCAACCAGACTTCGGCCTGGGTCAAGGGCATCGGCATGGATGCGGTCCTCGGCCGAGGCTCATTCGGCTCCGTCTATGGCGGCGTCGAATATGTCAGGCGCGACCTGGACGTGCCGCAGGTGGTCAGCCGCGAACCGCCGGTCAGCGAAAGCCGCGACCGGACGGAGGACGAGGTGCGCGCTTACCTGTACTGGGCGCCCGCGTCCGACTGGGCCGTTTCGGCGGAGTTCGAATGGGACGAGTTCGACAACGAGAACGAACTGGTCGATATCGCCCGCCTGCGCACGATGACGGTGCCGGTCCAGGTCAGGTATTTCGCGGAGAACGGGCTGTTCGCCAAGGCCGGCGTCAACTTCGTCAGCCAGCAGGTGGAGGAGCGGCTGGAACCGTTCTTCGACCAGACGCGCGAAAACTTCGTCACGGTGGACCTGGGCGTCGGTTACCGCCTGCCGGAACGGCGCGGCAGCGTCAGCCTTGAGGTCCGCAACCTGTTCGACGAGAACTTCCTGTACCAGGACCTGGACTCGATCACCAATACGACGACGAGACCGAGGTTCATCCCGGCGCGGACGATCCTGGGACGGCTGTCGCTTTCGTTCTGAGCCTTCATCAACATGACAACCGGGGGTATCGACATGATCGGCAGCGTTGGTTCGAGGATCGCGGCGGCGGGAATTCTGGCCGGCTTCATGATGGGGACCGCGCCGGTCATGGCGCAGGAACTGCAAATCGCCCCGCTCGACCGGAAGGCGCTGACGGCGGAGGGTTTCGCCGATCCGTCCCTGGCGCTGATCCTCAACAGCAGGGGCGAACTGGTGGGCGCGCTGACGGAAGACCACCCGTCCCAGCCCGCCGGCGGTCCCCGCAAACTGGCTCCGGTCCGCTTGCCGGAGTCCATCAGCAAGATCCAGGGCTTCGGCAGCATCGCCATCCTGGCGTATCAGGGTTCCAACTGCTACATCGTCCGACGCCCGGACGGCACGCTCTACGTCATGCCGCCCGGCTGCGTCTGATTTACGCCCTTGCGGGCGATCCACGGCAGATTTTTCCCCCTTGGGCAGAATTTGCCGTGGACGGCGGCTGACCAGCGGCATATCGACTCGCTTGATCCTACCACCAAATTGAGATAGTCTTAGACGGTGCGGCGGAAAATCCGCGGCACGCCTATTGCATAGTTCCGCAGCAGAACGCGCAGGAATGGAGAGCGGGCAATGTCTTCGACAACATCAAGCACAGCCGCAGCTTCCATGCCTTCAGGGTACCTGTCGAACCTGAAGCTGGCAGCCGATGACCGCAAGCGTATCTGGGACTCACTGACCCCGGAACGCCAGTCGGAGGCTGCTGCCAAGTTCGGAACGGCGGGAGAGGCCGTCAAGGAGCAGAAGTTCACCTCGCTCGGCGATGCGCTCTCCTATGATTACAGCGGCACCAATCCTGCCGTCGGCCAAAAGCTCAACTCCGACATTTCCATCCAGTCCAACGTGCTGACGAGCGACAACGGCGCCAAGTTCGGCTCGCTGGTCAACTTCGACACGATGAAATCTGCGGTCTTTCTGGAATTGAGGCAGGGCGCCTACCCGACGGCCCAGGACCCGACCTGGATCACGGACGAGACGACCAAGCAGAAATACCTGGATGCCTTCAATTCACGAGCCTACGACGCGTACAAGACGGCGGCGGACAAGTTCGGCGGCTTCAACTCGCAGTCCATGCTCGGCTATGACTCCAACGCCAACGGTTATCTCGACAACGAGTCCGAACTGTTCGGCTTCGGCACCCGCGGCCTTGAGATGTCCGACTTCTTCGATATCACGTCGACCGACGGCGGCGTCACCAATACCTATTCGCTGAGGTCCTTCACCGCCGCCGACAGTTCCACCAAGATGTCCGACAACGTCGTGATCGACCCGAAGCGGTTCATGGCCTTGAACAACGAAGGCAAGTCGGCCGCCGTGATCGGCACGTCCTATGACACCGGTTCCCCCGGCATGACCACGACGATCAGCCTGAACCTGCTGTCCGGCCCGATTTCGACCGGCACGACGGCGGCGATCAGCATCAACGTGACGACATAACGGATGAAGACATGACCCTTGGGGGCACCGGACGCCCCCGAGGGTCATGGATCGAGCATCAGGCGCTCCGCTCGGGCGGCTTGTTGCCCATGTGGCAACGAACGCGCTTCATGCGATAGAGCGGATGCTCATCGACCCAGCGCGCTCCTTCCGCCTGCCCCGCGATCGGACAGTTGGACATCGTGAGATACTGATCGTCCGGGATCAGCGGCGTGACGGTATGGCATTGGGTGGGGTCGGCAATCAGGCAGAACACCATTGAAAGTGTGACGAGCATTTAAAACCTCGACCTATGCTGCATTGCAGCAAACACGATAACCAGACTGTAGATGGATTGAACTGCGACGAAGCGACGCACATGCTGCAATGCAGCATGGTCCGCATTTTGTCTCCGAAGCAAAGCCGTCCCTTAATCAACCAAGGCTAATGTGACTATCGGCTATAACGATAGTGATAATTTGTCTCACGCCTCAGGTTGCGGAGGGTTAAGGCCGGCGGCACCGCGGCTTGTCGCGTTTTCAGCCCGCTGCTATGCTCCGCACCATGAATGAAATGCGGACGATCTTTTCAGCCGAACCGATCTATCGGAAGATACAAGGCATTCTCGAACAGAAAATCGTCGGCAGTGAGATCGAGCCCGGTACGGTTATACTGGAAGGCCCCATAGCCGAGTTCTTCGGAGTGAGCCGGGCGCCGGTAAAGAAGGCTTTGTCGCACCTGATCGTCCAGGGCTTGGTCAAGCGCTTCGAGGGACGCGGATATCTGGTGACCGGCGGATCGCTTACGCCCGTCGAACGCCGGCGCACCTTCGACCCTGCTCTTCTGGACAGCGGCGCGCCGGGCCTTGCCGAAATCAAGACGCCGGCCGCCTGGGAGCGCATCTACGACGAGGTCGAGCGGGAGCTGGCCTCGCACTCGCCGTTCGGTCCCCAGCGGATCGTCGAGAACGATCTTGCTCAGCATTTCGGCGTCAGCAGGACCGTCGCCCACGATGTCCTTACCCGCTTGCAGAACCTGGGCATCACCGGCAAGGACAAGCAGTCGCGCTGGTTCGTCGTGCCGCTGACCGTCGAGCGCGTGCGTCATCTGTACGAGGTGCGGCGCATCCTGGAGCCGGCGGCACTTGCCAAGGCGGCCGCCCTGATCGGGCAAGCGACGCTGGAGGAAATGATCGGGCGTCTCGATGCCACGTGGGCGGCCTACCCCGACGTCTCGATCCGGCAGCTCGACCAGCTGGAGCGCGACCTTCACATCGACTGCATTTCCCACTGCGACAACCAGGAACTTCTTGACCTGCTGAAGCGGACGCAGGCCCTGCTGATCTCCAACAAATACGTACTGGGCGGCCATATCGACCTGCCCGGCATCGATCCCTTCATGGGCGAGCACCGGCTGGTCCTGCAAGCCCTGCTCGACGGCAAGCCGGCCCGTGCCGCCGCGGCGCTTCGGCGTCATCTCGATCTGTCGGTCACCAAGATCGTGCGCCGGCTGGAGATCCTCCGGTCGTCCGAGCCGCCGCCGCTGCCGCCTTATCTGTCGGGAACGTAAGCCGGAAGCTCCCCTCGCTTTCGTGTTCGCCCCGGTCAATTCATAGCAGCTCCCCTAAAATGGATATTGCATACACGATCCATTTGCTGGTTAACTGTGGATCAACAGGAGTGGGGGAGGAAAAGCCTCGGCGCCAGCTGGTCTGGCTGTAGCGGCACCTCCGAATCATCAAAAACAGGTCCCAAGGCCATGTCCGAACAGTCCGACCAAGCATCCCTGACGATCCGTCTTTCGCCGGCCGACAACGTGGTCGTCGCCCGTGCCGAACTGCTGCCCGGAGCGCCGTTCGCCGGGACGAACGTCACCTGCCTCGACCGTATTCCGCGCAGCCACAAGGTCACCGTGGTTCCCGTCGCCAAGGGCGAGGCGATCCGGAAATACGATCAGGTCATCGGCTTCGCCACCACCGACATCGAACCCGGCCGGCATGTCCACGTCCATAACGTCGAGATGCACGACTTCGCGCGCGACTACGCCTTCGGCGCCGATACCCGTCCGACCGACTATGTGCCGGAAGCCGAGCGCGCGACTTTCCAGGGGTTCCGCCGCGCCAACGGCAAGGTCGGCACCCGCAACTACATCGGCGTGCTGACCAGCGTGAACTGCTCGGCCACCGTCGCCCGCCAGATCGCCGCCAAGGTCGAACGCGACCTGCTGCCCGACTACCCCAACGTCGACGGCGTCGTGGCGCTGACCCACGGGACCGGCTGCGGCATGGCCGACAGCGGCGAGGGCTATGCCAACCTCCAGCGCGTGCTGTGGGGCTATGCCCGCAATCCCAATTTCGTCGGCGTCCTGATCGTGGGCCTTGGCTGCGAGGTCAACCAGATCGACTTCCTGCTGGAAGCCTACGGCATCCAGCGCGGCCCGCTGTTCCAGGTGATGAACATCCAGAACGCCGGCGGCTCCGCCAAGACGATCCAGGCCGGCATCGACATGATCCGCCCCATGCTGGTGGAAGCGGACAAGGCGCGCCGGACCACGGTCCCGGCCAGCGAGCTGATGCTGGCCCTGCAATGCGGCGGTTCCGACGGCTATTCCGGCATCACCGCCAACCCGGCTTTGGGAGCGGCCGCCGACCTGCTGGTGCGCCACGGCGGTACCGCCGTGCTGAGCGAGACGCCGGAGATCTACGGCGCCGAACACCTGCTGACCCGCCGCGCGGTCAGCCAGAAGGTCGGCGAGAAGCTGATCGAGCGGATCCACTGGTGGGAAGACTACACCGCCCGCAACCTCGGCGAGATGAACAACAATCCCTCCCCCGGCAACAAGGCCGGCGGTTTGACCACGATCCTGGAGAAGTCCCTGGGTGCTGCGGCCAAGGGCGGCACCACCAACCTCGTCGACGTCTATAAGTATGCCGAGCCGATCACGGCCAAGGGCTTCGTCTTCATGGATTCGCCCGGCTACGATCCGGCGGCGGTGACCGGCCAGGTGGCGAGCGGCTGCAACGTCATCGCCTTCACGACCGGCCGCGGCTCCGTCTCCGGATTCAAGCCGGCCCCGTCGATCAAGCTCGCGACCAACACCCCGATGTACCAGCGGATGGCCGACGACATGGACATCAACTGCGGCACCATCGCCGATGGCGAGGAGACGATCGAGCAGGCGGGAGAGCGCATCTTCCAGCTCGTCCTCGACATCGCGTCCGGCAAGCACACCAAGAGCGAGGAACAGGGCTTCGGCGACAGCGAGTTCGTGCCCTGGCAGATCGGCGCCGTCATGTAGCAGGCGCCTTCCGGCGAACCTGCGGCACCCGACGCCCGATACTTGACGCCCGGTCATGGAGCTTTCCGCCCTGGCCGGGCGTCAGGCTTTCATGAACATACCGAGCGCCGCCGCCTCCGGCATCCGATACACTCCGACGACAGCGCGCGAGCGCGTGGCGGAATTCGCCGAAACCATTATGTCCCCGGTTCCGGAAGATGGTTTCCCGACCGAAGCGGTCGCGGCGCTGACCCAGTCCGGTCTGCTGTCGGCTCCCTTGCCTCCGGACTATGGAGATGCGGGCTGGGCTTGCTTCCCGGCACCATGCGCCCACTGCTCGAGACGCTGAGGGCGGTGGGCCGCGTCGACTTGTCGGTCGGCCGGCTCTACGAGGGGCACTGCAACGCCCTGCAACTCGTCGCACAGTTCGGGACGGACGCGCAGTTCAGCCAAACGGCACTCGACACGGCTGCCGGCCACATGTTCGCTGTCTGGAATACCCAGGGCGCCCATGGGATCGACCTGCTCGACGGCGATGCCGGCCCCGTCCTGGACGGCGAAAAGACCTATTGTTGGGGCGTCGGCCATATCAGCCGGCCGATCGTCACCGTTTCGCCGGACCGGGAGGACGGCCCGTGGATGTGCCTGCTGCGCGGTGACGAACTGCCGCTGAAAGCGGATGCCTCCGCCTGGACGCCCCTCGGCATGGCGGCCTCGGTCAGCGGGGCCGTCCGGCTCGCCGATGTCGCCATCCGGCCCGACGACCTGATCGGAGCGCCAGGGGACTACCAGCGCCAGCCCTGGTTCTCGGGCGGAGCGATTCGCTTCGCCGCCGTCCAGCTTGGCGGCGCCGAAGCCTTGCTGGACGAGACGATCGCACATCTCCGCAGGACCGGCCGCGACCCCTGGCGCTTCGCGAGCAGCGCCTACGAAGCGGCGAAGTACGAGGACACCCTGAAGGCCCTCGGCAACGTCCGCTATGACAGCGCCTTCGAGATCGGCTGCTCGATCGGGGTCCTGACGCGCCAGCTCGCGGCGCGTTGCGCGTCGCTGCTGTCGGTCGACATATCTCCGCTGGCCCTCGCCCAGGCCGTCGAGCGGAACGCCGACCTGCCCCATGTCCATTTCGAGCGCATGGAGTTCCCGAACGAGGCCCCGGAAGGGTCGTTCGACCTGATCCTCATGTCCGAAGTCGGCTATTACCTGTCGATGCCGGACCTCGACCGGGCGGCGCAAAGGTGCCGCGACCTGCTTCGGACGGAAGGAGCGCTTCTGCTGGTCCATTACGTCCGCGAGACGGACTACCCCTGACGGGAGACGAAGTCCATGAACGGCTTCTGGCCAGCCCAGGCTTCAAGGCCGTGACGGACCGCTCGACCGGCGATTACCGGCTGACCCTGTTGCGGAAGGCCGGATGATCTTCCGCTTGGCCGGGAGTCAGTGCCAGGCTTGGTCCGAGAAGAGCGCTTCGGGCGACGTCACCGTACAGGCGCGCCGCAGCACGTCGTCCAGCATCTCGGGAGCCGTCTGACGGACACGCGCCTCGATGTCTCCGGGGACCTCTCCGAAACGGGCTTCCAGGGTGATCAGGACGCTGGCGATCTTGCCCTTGGTTTCTCCTTCGGCAATGCCTTCGGCGATGCCCTCTGCCTTGCCCTGCCGGATCCATTCCTGTGCGGCGAGTGATACCATGTCCTTCTCCCGGTGCGGCTTGATCCGATGGGCCACCTTGACCAGGAGGTCCATCGTGATCAGCGGATACATTTCGAGCATATAACGGATCACCTGCTCTTCAAAGGGCGTCCCGTCGCGCAGGCCGGACAGGACGGTCTGAAGAAGAAGCTCCGGGTCGGCGCTGTTCCGGTATACGTGCTTCAGCGACAGCAAGCCGGACCGGATTTCCGGATCGGCGGAAAGCTCGTCATCGGGGATGTAGCCGATGTTTCGGACATAGTAGCGCAGGTCGCGCAGATATTCCGCCAGACCATGATCGGCGTCGAAGCAATCGACGATCGATGTCGGGACCTTCCAGTTGCTCCGTCCATGATAGAAGACCAGCGGGACGATCGGTGGCAGCTTGCGGATCTTCGCAGGGTCGCCGTCGACGAGGCGCTGCCAGATATCGACCATATAGCCGAGCACCTGGAGCGGGGTCTTCGGGTCCGGAAAGCTTTTATGCTCGAGCAGGACGTAAACCAGGATGGCCCCGCCATCGCGCAGCCTGACGGAGAACAGGCGGTCGGTCCAGCTCGGCGTCAGGGTCTTGTCGACGAAGCTGCCGTCCAGCAGGACGGGCAACTCGTCGGACAGGCGGCAGGCGATGGCTTCCGGAAGATAGTCGCGGATCAGGACGGCTGCCCGTGCGACGTCGTCGACGAGTGCCCGGAACAAAAGGTCGTGCTGCTGGGTCATGAGGGCGGCGCCGGCTTCCTGCGGATGTATGCGGTCGATCCGCCTCCGCCCCTACGTCACCGTTTCTACTTCCGCCAGTGCGGCATCTTCACCCCGTGTCCGCGGCGCAAGCCGGTTATCGCGACTCCATGACTCGTCGGCTCAGGGCAGGAAGCGCTTCATCGAGCGGCACCTTGTTCTCCCGCCCAGGGAGCTTCGCGGTCAGCCGGCCGACGACTGCATCCGGGCATTCGACAAGGACTTCTTTGCCGCTCGCGAGGTGCGACCGCCAGCTCGCCAGGGTCGCAGCCATGCCGCCGGCGGCACGGCCGTCCTGCCGGTCCGAAGTGAAGACCCGCACGCGGTTGCTGTGGCGGAAGCGGGCGCCCATCTGCGTCGTCTCGCGAAGGCGCGGCTCGGCATCGGGCAGACTGACCGGCGGCGGCAGCAGTTTACCGCCGACGCCTTCTGCGCCGGCTTCGACCTCCGCCAGCGTCTGGGCCACCCAGTCGGGCGCCACGACCGTATCGGCATCGGTTGCCGCGATCACGCCTCCCGGACGCCGCATATAGCGGAAGCGGCCGAGCGCCTCCTCCATCGCAAGCCGCCGCGCCCAGCCGACATGGGCATGGCGCGGCGCCAGGACGACATCGATGATGTGCAGCCGGAACTCGGGATTCAGGGAAGCGAAACGATGGGCGATCTCGACCGACCGGTCGGTCGGTCGGTACTGTTGTTGATCACCAGGATGACTTCGAACAGGTCGGGGTCGAGGGGATCTCCCCACCTGTCCACCTGGGCCTTGAGGCCGCGTAGGCAGTCGCCGATGAGTTCTTCTTCGTTCTGGGCCGGTATCGTGATGCTGATCCGCAGCCTCCGCGCAGGCGGACGATCGAGCGACCGGCTGCGGAACTGTGAAAGAATCAGTGGAACTGTCGACTCGGATAAAGATCGAATGACCGTGACGGCATCGGCTCGTAGCGACATCGGCGAGCAGCCGTCACAAACGTCTCGGCAAGGTAATGCAGTTTTGTGAATGTAAAGTCGGTGATTTACGATCGCGGGAGATCATTCACGGTCTTTCCTTGCATAAGCGTCGAGAATTTTTCGCGGCCCGCAATCATGATTGTGCGAATTGGCCGGATCTCAGCGCTTGGCAAGGAAATTTGTTTCCGGATGCCGCATCAGGCGGCGTTGCGGAAACCGTCGTTGGCAGCACCCCGGTTGAACGACACGGTGCCGGTCTTTTCAGCGGCTTCGGCGTTCAGTTCGTCGCTGGTCAGCTTGCGGGCGATGATGGCGGTGACAGCGAAGTGAACGATGGCGATCAGGGCCAGAAGGGTCACGATGTTGGCGGTG
>NZ_JCACHA010000628.1:0-15532 GCF_059503625.1 Skermanella sp. | reverse complement strand
ATCAAGCTGATGGCAAGGCGCTTGGCCGCTCATAAACTTCTCGGACAGGCTCTAACACCTTATGCTGCGCCAGCTCGCTGGGATGGGCCTGCACGCCGTCGGCTTCAAGATAAGCAGGACCGGCGGCCAGCACACGTCGAAGCCGACCCACTGGATGCGCGATCAGAGAACTGTTCTCCCAGATCGAAATCCTCTTCGACCAGGTCGACGGCGCGATCGAGCAGTTGTAGGTCGATTGTCACCTCAGGGCGGGTATCGAGGAACTGCGTGATGAGCGGGGCCACAAGGTTCACGCCGAAGGTGATTGGGGCCGTGACACGGACAAGACCACGTGGCTCGCTAGCATCCCCTGCTGCCTGGCCTATCACTTCCGCGTAGCTGGCGACCAATGGCCGAGCATCCTCGGCAACGCGCATACCAGCGGGCGTCGGCCGACAACTGCGGGTAGACCGCTCGGCCAGCGTTGCGCCGGCGCGGCGTTCCAAGTCGGCTAGGTCGCGGCTGATCGAAGGCGGCGATCGGTTCAAACGGCGGGCGGCACCAGCGAGGTCACCGGTGTTGATGATTGCGACGAGTGTCTGCAACTCCCGCAGGCGGTTCATACTCTTTCACACAGTGAAATTCTGCAACCGCTTTACCAGTATTCACTCTGTTCATCAAACGGATAGATTGCCGACTGCGGTTGCGCCAGGGGCTTATTGGCCGTGAAAGCCGCGAGGAGGTCCAATGCCCTTCGATACTGTGCAGCCGTTTTCGATCCACGTGCCCGACGAGGTCCTTGCCGATCTGCGGGAACGCATTGCGAGCACACGTTGGACGGACGATACCGATGCCGAGCCTTGGCACTATGGGCCGCCCGTCTCCTACATGCGAGAATTCGCGGACCACTGGCTGCACCGCTATGACTGGCGCTCCACCGAGGCCGCATTGAACGCCCTCGACCATTACACGGCGGACATCGACGGCTTGCCCATCCACTTTATCCACCAGCAAGGGTGCGGGCCAAACCCGATACCGCTCATAATCACGCACGGCTGGCCCGGCAGCTTCGTTGAGATGCTCCAGATCATCCCGATGTTGACCAATCCCGCGGCACATGGGGGCCTTGAGGAGGACGCCTTCTCGGTGGTTGTGCCCTCCATACCTGGCCACGGCTTCTCCGGCCGGCCGAACAAGCCCGGGATGAACTACTCGATGGTGGCAGACATGTGGGTCAAACTAATGGATCGGCTCGGCTACGCCCGCTTCGGCGCGCAGGGTGGTGACTGGGGATCGTGGGTCAGCGCTTCAATGGGGCTGCAGCACCCGGAGCGGATGATAGGTTTGCACCTCAACTACCTGTCGAGCCGCTTTCGGCCAGGTGTGGGCCCCTCCGATCCTCCGGTGACAACAGAAGAGCAGGATTACCTCGACAGGGTCAGCCGCTGGTCAGAGGCCGAAGGCGCCTACATCGCCATACAGGCGACGAAGCCACTGACGTTGGGCCACGCGCTGAGCGACTCCCCGATCGGCCTCGCGGCCTGGATGCTGGAGAAGTTCAAGAGCTGGAGCGATTGCGAAACTGTGCCCCAGCAGGCGATTCCGATCGATGATCTAATCACTGATGTGATGATCTACTGGATTACGAACACGGCCCATTCGGCGGCTCGCTTTTACGCCGGCTCGCGGGAGCGCCCCTTTCATCTTGCGTCGGGCCAGAAGATCCTTCCGCCATGCGGGGTTGTTAGGCTCCCGCGCGAGTTGCCCATGCCGCCACGCAGCTGGGCTGAGCGCGCGTTCAACATCGTGCATTGGACCGAGCTGCCACGGGGCGGTCACTTCGCCGCACTCGAGCAGCCCGGCCCGCTGGCGGAGGATATCCGCAACTTCTTCCGGCCGCTCCGTGCCAACGCTGGACGCTAAGTACCTCCTCCCGACGGTTGCCCGTATACAGAGGCAGCAGGGCATTTCGCGCCATCTGCCTCTGGCTTCATCCAGCTAACGCTACAGCTGCACTCGGCCTGACACAGTACTAGCCCCTCCGGCGGGTACCAGCGCCGTCCGCGACCTGGTCCTGATATCTTCGAAGCGAACTCCTAGGGTCGCAGTGAGCTTACAAATCGTTCATGGTGGTCGCGCACGCGCGTTACAGAGGAGCTTCGCTTGAGCACAGGGTTGATCGCGCTGTTGGACGACATCGCCGGACTGGCCAAGGTCGCGGCGGCCTCGCTGGACGATGTGGTAGCGCAGTCGACCAAGGCGGGCGCCAAGGCGGCGGGCGTAGTGATCGACGACGCGGCGGTGACGCCACGCTATGTGGTGGGTTTTGCCGCGGCGCGCGAGCTGCCGATCGTGGCACGGATCGCCTGGGGATCGCTCAAGAACAAGATGCTATTCCTCCTCCCCGGGGCACTGCTGCTGAGCCTATTCGCGCCCTGGGCGATCACGCCGCTGCTGATGCTGGGCGGGGCCTACCTTTGCTACGAGGGAGCGGAAAAGGTCTGGCACGCGGTGGCGCCGCACAGGGCCAGCCACCACGAGGCGGCGGTGCTGGCACCGCCGGAGAACCCCAAGGCGTTGGAAGACGCCAAGATACGTGGCGCCATCGGCACCGACTTCATCCTATCGGCCGAGATCATGGCGATCACGCTGGGCACCTTACCCGACGTGCCGCTGTGGGAGCAGGCGGTGGTGCTGGCGATCGTGGGCATCGGCATTACAGTGGGCGTTTACGGAGTGGTGGCGCTGATCGTGAAGGCGGACGACGCGGGGCTGGCGATGGCGGCCGGCGAGCGCCCGATCTCGGCGATCTTTCGCCGGCAAATTGGCCAGCCTAGCGACTTCGATCTCTCGGTGCGGCCGGTGACGCAGGCGATTGGGCGCGGGCTGGTGGCCGGGATGCCCTGGTTCCTCAAGGTGCTGGCAATCGTGGGCACGGCGGCGATGGTGTGGGTGGGCGGCGGCATTATCGTGCATGGGTTGGCGAGCTACGGCCTGCCAGGGGTGGAGCACGCCATCCACGGCGCCGCCGTCGCGGCAGCCGGCGCGGTGCCGGCGGTTGCGGGGGCCGTGGAATGGCTGGCGACGGCGGCGGGTTCAGGTGTGGTGGGACTGGTGGTCGGCGCGGTGCTGATCCCCGTGGCACAGTTTGTGGTGTCGCCGTTGATCGGCCTGTTCCGGCGCGAGCCGAAGGGACACGGAGCGGCGGGCGGCTGACAGGGGGTGCCGACGCTGCCGGCAGGGTCCGGTTAGGCTTGAGTGGGGAGCGATCCGAGGCGGACCTGAACCTTTCACTCCACCTCGCGCCAAGCCGAGCGCCAAAGGCCTGTCACTGCACTCGGCACCGGGAGGCCTCCGCCTGGAAGCCTGCCCAAGGTAGCTGCTGACTGCCCCTGCCGAGAACGGCAGCGTCTCCGGAACGGAGGACACCGTCCGGGGTTCAACCATCAAGCTTGGCATCCCTGGCGCGACAGGCGCCTCCGCCACCGGGAGTCCCGATGCTATACCGCTTGCTGCCCGCTCTCGCCCATGCGGCGGTCTTGCTGCCGCTCCTCATGGTCGCCGTACGGCCCGCAGTGGCGCAGGACGAGCCGATCGAGCTGGCGGACGACCCTTTCGAAATCACCGATCCCATTGCCACCGCGCCCGGCGCTGCGGAGATCGGTTTTGTCGGGTCCTATGAGCGGGCTCGCCGCGGTCGCGTCCGCAACACCAGAGGGGTGGAGGCGGAGCTTGAGATGGGCATTGTCCCCGGCCTTGAGCTCCGCCTCGGCCAGACCGGCGCCTACGGCAACCTCGAGACCCGGCGCAAGCTGGGTACCGTGACAGACCTATCGGGCAGCTCGGATGATGCGGGCCGAGCATTGTGGGGTGGCGCCACGCGGTTCGGCGCATTGTACCAGCTCAGCGATGGCCGGGGCCGCTTACCGGCGGTGGGCCTGCTTGGACGGGTGCGGACGCTCTACGGACCAGGCAGGACCGGCTACGAGACTGAGGCCGTGGCCCTCGTCGGCAAGACCCTTCGGGGCGGGGAACGACCGCTTGGCCTCCATGTCAACCTCGGCTGGGTGGCACGCATCGATCCCCAGCCGGGGGAGCGGCCGAACCGCTTCCTCGTCAACGCCTCGGTCGGGCAGGCCGTGTCCCGTGATACAGCGTTGGTCTTGACCTATGCGCGGGAGCAGCAGGAACGCGGAGACCGGGATTACAGCGTGGTCCAGGCGGGTATCCGCCACAGGCTGCAGAGCGGAACAGTGCTCGGCCTGGCTGCGGGTGCTGGGACCACCCGGGACTCGCCGAGCTTTCAGATCGCCTTTGCCGTGCAGTGGCAACTCAGCGAGGGTTGGCGCTGAGTCGTGGGCGATTGCAAGTCCCCGCATTCCACCCGTCTCGGCAGTTGCCTGGATCGGGGAGCTGCGACCGCCTAGACGCATCAGATCCGGCCATAGAACCAAGATTGAGTAGCGGCATGAACGCTTCGCCACAGGAGTTTCAGGGCTATGATCACATGCGACGAGTCCCGCCCGGGTTAGATCTGCAAGGGTCCAGACTCATGAATCCGGACAAGGGCGGTGCTGGCCAGGCAGATGGCAAACATCGAGGTGTGGGCGCATCGGCATAGCCCATGGCGATGGGCCGCCAGTCCTTCAGGCGCGCGAATATGTTCTCGATGCGGCGTCTCTCCAGATAGAGGGCTTTGTCCTGGGGGATCGGCCATGGCAGCACCTCCGGCCGCCATGGAGTCAGCCAATCAGATCAGGCGATACCCCGAGTTAATGGATCCTGAGCCTTTGATTGTGCACGAGCAGTTACTTCGGTTGCACCAGCTTGGCCATTAGCGCGTCGAACAACAGGTCTCCCGAGCGTTTGATGTCGGCTGCGGGTGTGCCCTCCAGCATCAGGTTCCAGACCCCGCTGGCGGCAGCCCAGATCGTCCTCGCTGCCGTGTCGACGTCGGTCATCAGATGTCGTTCAGCGGCAAGGCGCTCGACGATCGCTTGCATGATGACGAAGCTTTCGCGGCTCGCAGTTGTGTCGGCCCGGCTGCTCTCGATCATGAGGCGGAAAAGCTTGGGGCGCTCAAGCGCGAATGCGATCCAGCTGTCCCAGCCCCGTCGCAAATCAGCCATGGCATCTGCCGTTTGTCGGTTCGCCCGCTTTTGCGCCATGAACCTGTCGATGCCTTGAGCCACGACGGCCCTGAGCAGGCCGTCCTTGTCACCGAAGTGGTGGTACAGCGTCGGGGCCGTGATTCCTGCCGCCTGGCAGACCGCGCGTGTCGTGAAGGCGCCATCTCTCTCCAGGAGGTCGGCCGCAGCGGCCAGGATCTGGTCTTCGGTCGCCATCATCACCTTCAGGAACAGGCCTTGCGAGCGCTATAGCGATGCTATATACCACGTATAGCGATGCTATAGGAGTTAGCATGAAGACCGCGTTCGTGACAGGGGGATCGGGCTTCGTTGGCAGACCATTGATCCGCAGGCTCGCCGCCCGTGGCGTCCGTATCGTGGCGCTGGCCCGTAGCACAGCCGCAGCCGCCGCAGTCGAGAAGGCGGGCGCGGTCGCCTGCCGTGGCGACCTGCTGGACGAGCATGCCATCAGCGCGGGCATGCGGGGCTGCGACACGGTCTTTCACGTCGCTGGCCACCTGACCGAGTGGGACCGGTACGACGTCTTCCACACGGTGAACGTACTCGGTACTCGAACGATGCTCGCGGCGGCCAAGGCCGTGGGCGTGTCCACATTCGTTGCAGTCGGGGCCTCCGCCGTCGTCCAGGGAAGGCCGGTGCCAATGAGGAACGTCTCGGAAGACTTGCCGCTCCAGGCACCCTTATGGGGCCCCTACATTGCGACAAAGGCTGAGGCCGAACGCTTGGTGCGGCAGGCGAATGCGCCTGAGCTTTGCACGGTCGTCGTCCGGCCGCCGTTGGTCTGGGGTGAGGGGATGCCGATGCTGGATGCGATGGTTGCTGCGGCCAGGAGCGGCCAGTTCGCGCTGCCGGACGCCGGGCGGCAGGTCATGTCCACTAGTCACGTCGACAACGTCGTGGAATGCCTGATCCTGGCTGCCGAGAGGGGCCGGGGCGGCGAGGCATACTACGTGACGGACGGGAATGATCTCACCCTCAAAGAGGTGCTGGCCGATCTTCTCGGGACGCGCGGCGTTCCACCTATCACGCGCAGCGCCCCCTTCGGGCTCGCCTGGCGCATGGCAGCGGGCATGGAAGCGGCTTGGCGCTTGCTCGGCCTCCGCTCCAAGCCGCCCGTCACGCGCCAGACCTTACGCATGATCGGCCAGGACTTCACGCTCGACATCACCAAGGCCCGCCGCGACCTTGGCTATGTGCCGGTCATAAATTGGGCCGAGGGAGTCGCCCGCATGCGCAGGCCAGATGGTTCAAGCCAAGCGACGGCTTCTGCCTGACGCTTTGACAGCCGAGGACACTCAATGACCGAAAACCAACCCCGGCCCAGGTGGAACACAACCCGGCGGCGCCTCGCGGCCATGCTCGGTGCCATGCCGGTGCTGGCCTCGCTTCCCTGGTTTGGGGGCTGCTCTGGTGGCGGCATCACAAGCCACCCAAGGCCGATCAGTGACCACTTCGACGGCGAGCGCTTCTTCAATCCAGGCGGCGTGGCCCCTCGCGGTGTTGTCGATCTGGTACGCTGGAGGCTCGGCGGAAACAATGAGGACTGGCCTGATCGCTATCCCAACCCATTCCTGCCGGACCGGCCCCCGGCACGTGTCGATGGCAAGGCGCTGCGCGTGACCTTCGCGGGACACGCAACCTTCCTCATTCAAGGAGCAGGGCTGAACATCCTGACCGACCCTGTCTGGTCCGAGCGCGCAAGCCCGTCTTCCCTTGTCGGTCCGAAGCGGGTCAATCCACCCGGCATCGCCTTCGACAACTTGCCGCCTATCGACGTCGTGCTGGTATCGCACGGCCACTACGACCATCTCGACGTCGAGACTTTGGCACGCCTCTGGCACCGTGATCGGCCGCGGATCATCGCGCCGCTTGGCAATGAGGTGGCCATCCGGGGACACGACCAGGCCATCGAGGTCACAACTGCCGACTGGGATGCCGTGGTGCCGCTCAGGAATGGGATCGAGGTGGTACTCGAGCAGGTCCACCACTGGACGGCACGCGGACTGTGGGACCGTAACCGCGCCCTGTGGTGCGGCTTCGTGCTGCGCGGCCTGGGAGGCGGCATCTTCTTCGCCGGCGACACTGGCTTCGATGATGGACGCCCGTTCAAACGGGTTGCGCAGAAGCACGGACCACTCGAGCTCGCGCTGCTGCCAATCGGCGCCTATGAGCCCAGATGGTTCATGGCGGACCAACACATGAACCCGGACGACGCAGTGCAGGGATTCAAGTTGCTCGGCGCACGCCAAGCACTTGGATACCACTGGGGCACCTTCAAGCTCACCAACGAGGGCGTCGACCGCCCGTTTACCGACCTCGCGGGAGCTCTCATCACGGCAGGTGTTGAGCCCACATGCTTCGTCGCCGCTCGGCCTGGGCTGGTCTGGACGAGGGCTGCGGGAACCTGATCTACCCCCAGCAAAGTATCGCGGGAGGTTGCTGCGACATCACAGCTCACGCCGGATCTACAGAGTGTGATCCCTTTACATGTGACAGGTCGTCCGCGATCCGTCGGCGTGATGTCGATAGCCGGGATCTGCCGGAGAAGGGCAAGCGCTTCCACGCCGTTCGGTTGCAAGCCACTCCTCCGGCATGTTCGTGGCCAGCAGCCTCCTCCGCCTGTGAGCAGCGGCGTTGCATCACTCACCACGTGTCGGCCTTTCCACCGAGCGGCAGGCAGATGTCGCATTCGAGGCCCGCGGGCGCGAAGTCGAGGCGCACCGTGCCGCCGAACTCCTGCGTCAGGCCGCGCTCCAGCAGCCGCGAGCCGAAGCCGCGCCGCTCCGGCCGCCGCACCGGCGGTCCGCCGCGCTCGCGCCAGGCAGTCTCAACGAGGGGGACAGCGTCTGCCGACTGCCTCAAGGACCAGCTTCGCTCGACACAGCCATCGGAAACAGAGAGCGCACCGTACTCGGCTGCATTAGTGGCGAGCTCGTCGAAGGCAAGGTTGAGCGTGACCACCGCATTCGGCCGGCATCATCAACCCGCTCGCCCAGGAACGCGTGCCGTCCTTGCGCAGGTGCCAACGCTCGTTCTCGGTGCGGTCCTGCCCCTGGGCCCGGCACATCTCGAGCCTCGGGACGATGGCGCCGCGATCCTCCGGTAGAAACCAGACCTGCGCGAAGCGCCCCAGGATCTCCGCGTCCTCGTAGCCGAGGACGCGCCGTGCGCTTTCGTTCCAGCTGGTCACGCAACCCGTCCCTTCCAAGGTCACAGTGGCGTAGTCGGTCGCGCCATCGAGGATCAAGCGCCCGCGCGCTGCTTCGGCCTGCAAGGCTGTGACCTCTGCTTCGAGCTCGGTCACGCTTGCTGCAGATACCCCCTGCGGCATGGGTTCCCTGCACGCCGGCAGTGTGCTGGCCGCGCTCGGCCTCGTCGTCATTTTGCCCCGGTTGCATTCGCAAGCACCATGGCGCCCCTTCGGCGCAAAATGCGCCCGTTTGATCATCTGCGGGAGCTCGTCTGTCCAGATTCGCACAACGGGTAGCGACGGCGTCATACGCCGCCCGCCCCGGCCCGCCCGAGCAGGCGGGTGAACTCGGCCCGCGTGGCGCCGTGGCACTCGCAGGAGGTTGCCTCCAGCCCGGGGCGGTCGAGGATGGTGACATGCCCTCGATCGTAGTGGATCAACCCTTCGTCGCGCAGGATGCCCGCCACCGTCACGCCGGCGCGCCGCACCCCAAGCATGACGGAGAGGAACTCATGGGTGAGCGGCAGCTCGTCGCTCTCCGCCCGGTCATGGGCGATCAGCATCCAGCGCGCGAGGCGCTGCTCCAGCTGGTGGCGTGCGTTGCAGGCCGCCGTCTGGGCGACCAGGCCGTGGAATGCCAGGGTGAAGCGGAGCAGCAGAAGCCGCAGCCCGGCATCCGCCTCCACCGCATCACGGAACCTGGCCGCGCCGAGGCGCAGCGCGGCGCCGGGCATCTGCACCCTCGCCTCCGCCGGCCGAGCGTCGGCCCCGAGCAGCAGGGGGAGCCCGACGAAGCCCTCGCGGCCAACGGTTCCGCTCTCGACGTGGTTACCGTCGATCATCAGCGTCATCAGCGAGACCGCGCCGGCCTCGACGAAGTGGACGGCCCCGATCGGCTCGCCGGGCCCGTGGAGGCACAGGTTGCTGGGCAGCTCCACGCGTTCCAGCGCAGGCGCGATGCGCGCAAAACTCTCCGGCGGCAGCGCGGCGAGGAGCCGGTTGCGCACGGCGGACTGCTCGACGCCACTCATGTCGCTCTCCCGCGTTCCAGAACGCCGTTTTGGGCCACGCGGGAGGAGGGCGCATTAACGCATGTGAACGCGGCCGGCGCCTTCTTCTGCGACCGAGGCGGTCAGGATGGTGATATGGCCAAGGGATCAGGCCTGCCTCTCCGGCTCAGGAGGGGCCGGGCGAGCGCCCCCGGAGAGGAGCCTACTGCATGGCCAATCCTTGGACCGCCAAGATGGAGCAGTTCACGACGTTCTCCGAGGAGGATCGTCGGCGGCTGGACGATCTTGCCTCGCTGCGCCGGCAGCACTACGAGCCGCGTCAGGACATCATCCGTGAGGGCGAGCACTCGCCCGAGTGCCACCTGGTGCTCTCGGGCCTGGCCTGCCGCTACAAGCTGCTGCCTGATGGCGGCCGGCAGATCATGGCCTTTCTGGTGCCCGGCGACCTCTGCGACGCCGAGATCTTCATCCTGAAGGAGATGGACCACAGCATCTGTGCGCTCGGGCCGTGCGAAGTGGCGGCGATCCCCGGCGAGGACGTGCGCAAGCTGCTGCTCGACCGTCCCGGCATCGCGCTGCCGCTCTGGTGGGGGACGCTGCAGGACGAGGCTGTGTTGCGGGCGCGGATCGTCGATCTCGGGCGCCGCGATGCCCGTCAGCGGATCGCCCACATCCTCTACGAGGTACTGGTGCGGCACCGCATGGTGGACGCCACGGCCGATGACAGCTTCGACTGGCCAGTCACGCAGACCGACCTCGCCGACGCCACCGGGCTGACGACGGTGCATGTGAACCGCACGCTGCAGCGGCTGCGCGAGGAGGGCCTGATCGCAGTGGAGGATTGGCGGGTGACCGTGCTCGACCGGGCCGGGCTGCGCGACGCGGCCGAGTTCAGCCCGAACTACCTGCACCTGGACCGCGCCACCAAGGATCCCCGGAGCGTCCCGGGCAAGCGGGTGGAGGGCCTGATCTAGATGAGAACCCAGCTCCCTCGGAATCCGCGCCCGCCCGCCCGGCCAGACCGCGTCAAGCCGTGCGAGTGCTGGAAGCAGGCGATGGCGGCCCCGTCTTCGAGTTCCAGGCCCGGGACGGACCCGGGGAATGGCCGGAGGAGCCCGGGGATCGTGACGCGGTCTGCGTCGTCATCTCCGGCGAGGGCGCACTCCTCTGCGATGGCGAGGTGCTGGAATGCGCCGTCGGTGATGTGCTGTTCGCCCCGGCCGGCGCGCCGCGCCGGTTCGAGCGTCTGAGTCACGGCTTCAGCACCTGGCGCATCCTGCTCGGCCCGGATCCTGCGTCATGTGGCGGCAGTGGCCGGGGACGTTGAGCGCTGCCGCCGGATCCGGTTGGCAAACTCCTGGCCGAATTTGAGTGTCTACTGCCGCACGGTCTCATGGCTGACAACGATGCCACGTGTGGCCAGCATCTCCTCGGCCATGCGCAAGCGGAGCGGGAGGCGGAAGTACCGCCAGATCGCGTGGCTGATCACCTCGGCGGGAAACCGGTACCCGGAATAGGGCGACTTGGTGGCTGGCGGGACCATGTGGAGCCCCTGCCGGACCGGGTTCCGCCGGCCAAGTAGCGCTCGACTTGACGGTGCCACCTGGACAGCCAACCAGCCACCGCGACACGCACTCTCACAAACTACGAGCACTTGGTGATGGAACTGCCCTAAGGCGCACGCTGACGCGGCTTCAGCGGCACCGGCTTTACAGACCTGATAGTCGGTTGCCGATGCGCTGCAGCGCCGCGCTGCCGTGACGCAGGCCGAGAATGCCGCCGCTGAGGTTGCGGTGCGAGCTGAGCGGACCGGGATGCAGTTGCGCGAGCTGCAACACCGGGTCGCCAGCGGTGGTGCCTGAGCAAGGCAGGGGCCTCGCCCCGGTCGGCGCTGCAGCCCTCGCCGCCGCCCAGGCCAATGCTAGGGAGGCGCTCGCCCCGGAGACACTGCGGGCCTATGCCGCCGACTGGGCGCATTTCTGCTGCGCCCCGCTGGCGGCCGAGCCCGCAGCCGTCGCCGCCTATCTCGCCTTGCTCGCCGGCCTGTACTCTCGCTCCCGGCTCGAGTGCCGGCTGGCCTCCATCGGCCAGCAGCACCGCCTGCGCGGCCTCGACTGGTCCGCCCGCCATCCTGCCATCCCCGGCATCTACCGCCGGCACGGTAGCCGCAGCCGTCAGGCAGCGGCGCTGACCTTCGCCGAGCTGCGCAGGCTGGTCGCCGCCTGCGGTGGCGACCAGGCCGGCCTGTGCGACCACGCCCTGCTGCTACTAGGCTTTGCCTGTGCGCTGCGCCGGTCCAAGCTGATCGGCATCGACCGTGGGCACCTGCGCTGTACCGGCGACGAAATCCGATCGCGACTGGTTGGTGAGGCTGTTGTTCTGAGATGAGCAATCGCCAACAAAGGGCACGACCTGGGCCTTTTCAAATGGCGCCAACCATACACCTACCGATACTCATGATTTCAGGGCAAGCTCCCAGTTCGATAACGCTAACAGCACAAAAAGGCCGGAGCACGCCATGCAGGTTGGTGTCCCTAAGGAAGTGAAAGTCCACGAATATCGCGTCGGCTTGGTCCCCGCCTCGGTGCGGGAACTGGTGCAGCGCGGTCATCATGTCCTGGTTGAAACCGGCGCTGGCACGGGCATCGGATTTCCCGACGCGAGCTATACTGATGCCGGCGCCACCATTGCCCCGGACGCAGCCACCGTCTTCGCTGCAGCCGACCTCGTGATCAAGGTGAAGGAACCGCAGCCGGCTGAATGGGCACAACTCCGCCGTGGCCAGATGCTGTTCACCTATCTACATCTCGCCCCCGATCGCAAACAGACTGAAGGTCTGCTGGCCAGCGCCTGCACCGCCATCGCCTATGAAACCGTGACCGACCCCACGGGTGCCCTGCCGCTGCTGGCGCCGATGAGTGAGGTGGCGGGCCGCATGGCTATCCAGGTCGGCGCCCGCTGCCTGGAGAAGGAAGCGGGTGGCGCCGGTATCCTGCTTTCGGGAGTGCCAGGCGTTCCGCCTGGGCGTATTGTCGTGCTCGGCGGCGGTGTCGTCGGCTCGAACGCTGCACGAATCGCGGCCGGGATGCGAGCTCAGGTCACGGTACTGGATCGCAATCCGCGGGTACTCGACACGCTGGACCGAGAATTCGCTGGCCGTGTCGCCACCGTCTTCGCCACGGCGGAAGCAACGGAACAAGCAGTGATCGAAGCCGACCTAGTCGTTGGCGCCGTGCTGATCCCTGGCGCTGCGGCGCCTCGGTTGGTGAGCCGCGCTATGGTCGCCGCCATGCGGCCTGGGAGCGTATTGGTCGATGTCGCGATTGATCAGGGTGGCTGCTTCGAAACCTCCCGCCCCACCACCCATGCCGACCCGACCTACGTGGTGGATGGCGTGGTGCACTACTGCGTCACCAACATGCCTGGCGCGGTAGCCAGGACCAGTGCCGTCGCGCTGAACAACGCAACGCTGCCCTATATTTTGCAGTTGGCCGACAAGGGCTTTCCGGACGCTCTGGCAGAGAATCCACATCTCGCGCAAGGGCTGAACATCCATGCAGGGCATATTGTCCATCCTGCTGTGGCTCAGGCGCGCGGGCTGGCAGCTCTGCCTTTGTCGAAGGCGCTGGGCGGCTAGCGCTGCGGTACACTTCTGGATTGAGCGTTGGCACAAGCGCCATGAGCAGGTCCGGCGATGTCTGGGACAACGCAGCGGCGAAGAGTTTCCTCTCGTCGCTGAGATCCGAATGCATCGCCCGCAAGGTCTACCGCACCCGCAATCAGGCACGGGCCGACGTGTTCGACTATATTAAGCGCTTCTACAATTCGCGGCGCCGCCACCCTACCATCGGATACCTCAGCCCAGTTGACTTCGAGCAGTGGGCCAAAACAGGCTACAATGAACGTCCACCAAGCCGATAGCAGGTCAAATCCATGAGGCTGCCAGCCAAGCCGATCTGGTCCTGCCTTATATGACCTATGAAAAGCCGGCGCATCGCTTGCTTTCGCCGGGCTTCGGATGGATGCCCATTATCGAGGCCGACCCCTTCCTCCATGCGTCGGGTCGTCGCCCTCGCCTCGTTGGCGGTACGCCCTACCCATGCTAGGTGCAGCGGAACCCAACCCTGCCGTTGTCCCCGTACGGGGCGGCGTTGCGGGCCGACGCAAAGCCGACAATAGCCGAGCGACATACCGCTGGCTCAGGCGACTAATGCCGTGGCACGCCCGAGCGGGACGCGCAGCCGGATGCGAAGGCCCGCGGGAGCATACTCCACCGTCACGCTTCCTTTGAGCTGATGGCCCAGGCCTCGCTCCAAGAGCCGCGTGCCGAACCCGCAATGCGTCGGCGGCCCGGCCACTGGCGGCCCGCCTTGTTCGATCCAGCAAAGCTCGACCGCCGCTGGTGAAGCGGAAACCTGCCAGGCCACGCTGACGCGGCCGAGCGGCGACGAGAGAGCTCCAAAGCGGGCTGCATTGGATGCCATTTCGTGGAGGGCCAGCGCCAGGGTGACGGCAGGCTCCGGCGGAAACCGCACCAATGGGCCGGCCACGTCGATACGTGACTTCGCCTCCGCGGCAGACGGCGCGGTGAACGGACGCAGGGAGGCATTCACAAGCTCGGTCAACGTGGCGCCCTGCCAGGCACCCACCGTCAGCAGTTCGTGCGTCTTTGCCAACGCAAGCAGCCTGTCCCGAAACGCTTTATGGAAGCGCGAGGGCTGTGCGTCGAAAGCCGGGCTTGTCGCCCGTCGGGTCTGCTCTGCGATCGACTGAACAACGGCCAAGGTGTTCTTGACCCGATGGTTCAACTCGGCAACCAGGAGTGCCTGCCGCTCTACGGCAAGCCGCTGCTCCGTGATATCCATCGTCACGCAAACAAGCCGGACCGGCCGACGGGCACCTTGGCTGTCGGTTGCAAACCACGCCTGGCCCAGCGAACGAAGCCAACGTGGACGCCCATCCGAAGCGATCAGGGCGGCCCGGTGTTCGACAGCGTAGCTCCCGCCCCTCGATGGGTCGATGGCTTGCAGAATAGCCGCCCGCACCCGCCCGAGATCGTCCGGGTGGATGAGACGGTCCATTGCCTCGTTGAAAGCAATCTTTTGAGGCATGCCGAGTAAGGTATGCGCGGCAGGGTCCCACAGCGACATGCCTGATTGGGGGTCGAACTCCCACGCACAGGCCCCCGCGATTTCGAGCGACAGGCGAAGTCGCTCCTCTCCCGCCCGGCGAGCCTCTGCCTCGCTCGCAAGCTTCGCCGCCTGACGCGCTATGCTACGCAGCTCGAAGCCACGCATGACAAGCGCCGCCAGATCGGTCAGGCGCCGCCGCTCCGCGACCTGCAGCCCCTCTGGCCGCGCGTTGGGGGAGAGGACGCAGAGGCTGCCGAGCGCCACGCCCTCCGGCGTCAGCAGCGGAGCGCCGGCGTAGAAGCGGATGCGGGGGGCGCCGGTGACCAGCGGATTTGCCGCGAAGCGGGGATCGCATGCGGCATCGGGCACGACCAGGACGCTGCCTGCGGTCTCCCGAAGTACATGCTCGCAGAACGACCATGCGCGTGGCGTTTCAGCCAATCCGAAGCCAACTTGGGCTTTGAACCACTGCCGCGTGTCATCGACGAGTGAGACGAGAGCAACCGGAGCGTCGAGCAAATCAGCCGCAAGGGATGCAAGACCGTCGAACTCCGCCTCGGGTGGCGTGTCGAGCAGTTCGTAGCGATGCAGCGCGGCCAGGCGCTTGGTCTCAAGGTCGGGAGCGAGCCGATGGTTGTCGGCCGGCGACGCCTGGATGAGGGCGAATGGCGCAGGAAAATCGTGTCGGGATGCATCCATGACGCGTGCCCACCGGTATATGCGCTACCTATAAGATATAGGTTGACGTATTTGGTAGCGCCACCTTGATAACATTCATGGGAAACCACCAGTGTAAGCGCGGACAGACAGCGATTGCAGATAAATCGGTAGACAAGTCTGCTAGAGGCTACGCCTTCCGCAAGCAATGGAGCGAAGTGCGGAAGAATGTAGTGACGCCCTGCTGCCAGCGTCGGTCTGGTTTCTGCTTCTTTTGCGGGGCGCAGGGATTCTTTCCGATCTATCAAATTAACTGTTGCCGGTGCTATGTGGGTCTCCCGGCACCGGCCATGAAGCCAAACCTAGAGCATTTCAGGTTTAGTCGAACGCGTAGCCTGAGTTGGCAAGGTAGTT
>NZ_JCACHA010000627.1:10303-15544 GCF_059503625.1 Skermanella sp. | reverse complement strand
CCGGTGGCGATCACCGACTCGTCCAGCTTGCGCCGGCCCGACACGCGAAGACGCTGGTGGTTGTTCCAGGCGCCCGCACCCTTCTCGGCCCAGAACATCTCGTCCCGCACCGGCTCATAGACGATGCCTGCGACGATCTCGCCTTCCTTTTCCAGCGCGATCGAGATCGACCAGAACGGCAGGCCGTGCAGGAAGTTGGTGGTGCCGTCGAGCGGATCGACGATCCAGCGGGTGCCGGCGTCCTTGCCGGTGAACCCGCCGCCTTCCTCGAGCAGGAAGCCGAAGTCGGGCCGCGCCTTCTGCAACTCGGCCCGGAGGATCTGCTCCGCCTTGGTGTCGGCGGTCGAGACGAAATCGGCCGGCCCCTTGCGGGAAACCTGCAGATGCTCGACCTCGCCGAAGTCGCGAATCAGCCCACGCGCCGCTTTTTCGGCGGCGCGAGCCATCACGTTGATGATTGCCGAACGGCTTGCCATAACGGGTTTTTAGTCCTTCGCACGTTCCAGGTAGGTGCCGTCGCTGGTGTTCACGACGATCCGGGTGCCGGACTCGATGTGAGGCGGGACCAGGACGCGCTCGCCGTTGTCCAGCACGGCCGGCTTGTAGGACGACGATGCCGTCTGGCCCTTCACGACCGGGTCGGCTTCGACCACCTGCAACGTGACGGTGGCCGGCAGCTCGACCGCGAGCGGCGAGCCTTCGTGCGTCTGCACGTTGACCATCATGCCGTCCCGCAGATAGACGGCGGGATCGCCGATGATGTCTCGGTTGATGACGAGCTGCTCGAAGGTCTCGTTGTCCATGAAGGTGTAGGCATCACCCTCGGAAAACAGGAACTGCATCTCGTGCTCGTCCAGACGGGCGCGTTCGACCGTTTCCTGGGTGCGGAACCGCTCGACCATCTTGTTGCCGGAGCGGACGTCCTTCATCTCGAGCTGAATGAACGCGCCGCCCTTGCCGGGCTGCACGATAGCGGTCTTCAGGACCACCATCAGCTTGCCATTGTGCTCCAGGACGTGACCCGGACGCATCTGGTTGGCGTTGACCTTCATGGTATTTGACCGTCGTTGACGCTGCTTTGGAAAGCGCGGAACCTATCAGGTCGGAGAGGCGGTAGCAATGTGCCCTCGGCTTCGTCCATGAGATTCAGCGATATGGGGCGAGATTCGGCGCTATGCCTGCGTAAATCCCGTGGTCGGAGTGAACCGCGACCTGCTATGACGGTTTCCCCTTTCGATCCTCCGGGGGCCGGGGCGGAACAGCCGTCCGGATACCGGGATCGGTGGGTCCAACATCTGATTTGAGGAACAGCCAAGATGTCCAACCTCCACAAGCGTGCCATGGAAGCGGTTCTTCAGGCGGCCCAGCACGACATAGTGGGGACGCTCAAGGAGCGGGAAATCGGCGACCGCCACAGCGAGGAGGCCGACGAGGCCGTGCTCGACGTCGCCATCCTGCATGCCTACCGCATCTTCGTAAGGATCTGCGGGGAGCAGGGACTGGACGTCGACGGCCAGCTGTTCGCCGAGCTGGCGGGCGAACTGGCCGACGAAATGGCGCAGGACGGCGACGCCGACTACGACTGAGCCCCGGCGGGACCGAAGCAGGACGCTCCGCTCAAGCCGCCCCGGCAAGCTCCTGCCCGGTCAGGTCCCGGATAAGATCGCGCACCGGCTTGAGCCGGGACGGCGGCGCTATCAGGTGCAGCACCGCCAGCGTCTCGTCCAGCGCGGCGAAGGCGGCCCCGCGTTCGTCCGCGGGCAGATGGGCGGCGGCGACCGCAAGGTCGCCGAGCCGGCGCGACACCGCACCGGTCAGTCTGATCAGCGCCGTCTCGTAGGCCGGCAGCACGCCCATCGCCCGGAACGCACGGCGGCTGCGGGCGAACGAAGCGAGCGCCGCGGCAAGGTGCCGTGTGCCGGGCCGGCGCAGGTCGGTCATGTCGGCGGGCGCCAGGCGCAGGATGCCTTCGACCGCTTCCGGCAGCAGACGCGCCGTCAGCAGGCGGACCGCATCGGCTTCCAGCCGCGCCAGGGGCAGGGCCGCCAGCGGCAGCCGCCCGACGGAGAGCTTCAGCGCCGTCAGGTCGCGGACGGCGGTCTCCAGCGCCGCCGGATCGGCCGGGCCGCGCGCGGGCACCGCCGCCGTCGCCCGGCTGCGCACGTCTTCGGCCAGCCGGTCGATCAGGCCCGCCACATGATTGCGCGTCGTCGGCCGGTCGGCCAGACGCCCCAGCATTTCCAGCGCGGTCCGCGCCACCGGCCGATGCCGGACCACCATCATGACGAACAGGTCGGCGGCCTTGGGATCGGCAGCCGACAGCCCGGCGACCGCATCGGCCAGATGGTCGGACAGCCAGTGGGGGAAGATCCCGGCGATGGTGGCCGCGCGCAGATGGTCGCGGGCGTCGCGGACCCTGTCCTCCACCGCCAGCGCCGCGCGGATATCGTCCACGATGTTCCAGAAATCCGGGTGGCCCGCCGCCGCGTCCTCCGCGAAGGACTGGTCCCGTTCGGCACGCTGGATCAGGCCGGCGACTTCGGCCAAGCCTACCTGGGGGGTTTTCCGCTCCCGGTGAAGCAGCTTCCACAGCGGCCGCAGCACGGACCGCGGGATCTGGCCGGTCCTGCGCCGCTCGGGAACGGTGTCGCACAGCAGGTCGGCGAACGGTTCGCAGAAGTGACGCAAGCCGGAATGGGACCGGCGCCCGTCCGGCCAGTACGGCAGGATCGGCAGCGCCGGATGCAGGACTTCCCTGATCTCGTTCGCCCCGGACGGATCGTCGATCGACAAGCGCGGCGGCGAAGGGACGGAGGACCAGCACGCCTCGTCCGGAGCGGAGGCAGATCCGGGTGCCCGAAGGATTCCGGCTGCCCGAAGTGTCCCGACTGCCCGGAGAGTGTTGAACGTCATGGAACTGGTCTCCCTGTTTGATCCATCGGGCGACCGGGAACTTGCTGAGTCACCTGCCACTATCGATAGGGCACTAATTGTTTGGCTCAAACTTTACTTAAGAGGTATCGAGGAGCGATTTCGAGGGATCGCGCTCCGGCGACGCCCGGTCACGGCCTGGGGTCGCCGTTCATGTGCCGGATGAAGCCGATGAAGAAGTCGTCGTTGCCCTTGGATCCCAGGGCCGAAAAGCCGCCGACCAGAAGCGGCATCAGGGCGCTGCTGGAGCAGACCTGCTCCAGCGCGTGCAAGGTCGAGACGACGCCTTCCAGGGCCGTCCGGCGGGCGCCGAGGCCGGCGTCCGCTGCGTTCCGCGCCAGGGTTTCCAATTCGCCCGACACGGTGGCGCGCACCTCCTCGACCTGCCGCTTCCAGGCGTCTCCCTCGCCGACCGTCTTGAACAGGTCGCGGCTGCGCGACAGCGCCTTCATCGCCTTGGTGAAGGCCATCCTGTCCGCCGTCGACGCAGCCTCGCCGGTCATGTCCTGAAGCAGGTGGGCATGGGCAAGCGTCTGCGCCTCCACCTCGCCCAGGAAGCGCTTGACCAGCACGTTCCGCAGGTCGCTTTCCAGCCGGCGCAGCCGCGCGGAATTGTGCGGCAGACGGCCGTCGGCCGACTGCTTCAGGACCTCCAGGTGCCGCGCCGCCGGCTCGACCGCGTCGAGGACGCCGTGCAGGTCGACGGTGCCGGCATCGCCGGCCAGCGCCGCGTCGGCCTTTTCCTGAAGGTCGCCGATGGCGCTGTCGTAGACGGCTTCCAGAGTATCGGCGGCGACGGCGCCGTGGGTCTGGCGGGTAAGCTGCCCCAGCATCGTCAGCACCGACTGGGTCAGGGACGGATGGCGCACCAGCAGGACCAGGAACAGGTCGACCCTGCGCCGGTCCTTGGATGCCAGGGCTCCGATCGATGCGCCGAACGCCGCCTGGGCCTCAACGCTGGGCTGGCCCTCCGGCCCGGCCGCCAGCAGCCGGCGCATTGCGGCAACCGGTTCCCGGACCTGGAACGCTCCGTCGATCTCTCCCGCTATCTCCCAGAATTCGGAGTGGCCGGCGGCGTTGGCCCGGGCGAAGCGATGATCCTTCTTCGCTTTCGCGATGGCGGCCTGAAGATGCCCGTGCAGATCCTCCAGGCTCATGCCGTCCAGGTTCTCGGTCCCGGCCTGCTGCCGGATCAGCGCCCAGAGCGGTGCGATGACGGTGCGGGGAACCCGGAAGGGCTTCCGGTTCCGCCCGACCGGACCGCACAGCAGATGCTCGAACGGTTCGCAGAACCGCCGCAGTGCGGTGGCCTTCCGGATCGGGCGCTCCACCCGCAGCCAGGCGCGCATAGCCTCCATCAGGGTGGAGCGCATCTCCGCGTCCGCCACCTTGTCCGACAGAAGGTAGACCTCCCGCAGGCGCGCTTCGGGCAGTGCTCGAAGCATTGCGGCGGAGGGCGAAGCGTTGCCTTGGCGGAGGGTATCGGAGCGGGCCATGATGGCTCTCGGGTAATTGGTTCGTCCTCCTATTGATAGCGGTAAATTAACTTGAGATAAATAATTCTTAAGCGTTATTTAACCTCAAGAGGGTCGCATGAAGGGCGTATGCCATCGATGCGGGGGATTATATCCTTCGCGACGCGGCGTGCCCGGGCGGGCATCTTTTGCAGACAGGCATCGCCCGTTGTGGGAAGGTTGGCCGCTGGTAAGAAACCGTTAAACAACCCAGGGAGACCAGGCAGGATGTTCGAAGGATTCACGCGTCGGCGCATCGCGACGAGCGGGGCGGAGATCAATCTGGTGATCGGCGGCGACGGTCCGCCGCTGCTTCTGCTGCACGGTTTTCCGCAGTCCCATGTGATGTGGCACAAGGTCGCCGGCCGGCTGGCGGAGCGGTTCACCGTCGTCGCGACAGATCTGCGCGGCTATGGCGACAGCGAAAAGGTGCCGACGGTCGAGGACCATTCCTCCTATTCCAAGCGGGCCATGGCGCAGGATCAGGTGGAGGTCATGCGCGTGCTGGGCTTCGACCGCTTCCATCTCGTCGGCCACGACCGGGGCGGCCGGGTCGCCCACAGGATGGCGCTCGACCATGCCAAGCGCGTATCGAGCCTGACGGTACTGGACATCGTTCCGACCCTGACGACCTTCGAACGGGTCGATCAGGCGCTGGCGTCGGCGTATTACCACTGGTTCTTCCTGATCCAGCCGCATCCCCTGCCGGAGCACATGATCGGGCTGGACCCGGAGTTCTACCTGCGCCGCAAGACCAACATGTGGGGCATCGGCACCGCGCATTTCACGCAGGAAG
>NZ_JCACHA010000627.1:0-10293 GCF_059503625.1 Skermanella sp. | reverse complement strand
GCTTCAAGAATCCCGCCGCCGTCCATGCCATGTGCGAGGACTACCGTGCCGCCGCGAGCATCGACCTGGAGCACGACCGCGCCGACCGCGCCGCCGGCGTCAAGGTGTCGTGTCCTATGATGGCCCTGTGGGGCGGCCGCGCCACCATGGACCGCTGCTTCGACGTGCTGGCGACATGGCGGGACGTGGCGCTCGAAGCGCGCGGACATGCGCTCGACTGCGGACACTATATCCCGGAGGAGCGGCCCGACGAGTTCACCCAGGCATTGCTGGATTTCCTGGAGCGATGATGCGATACCCCCGGAAACGGAGAGGCCATGATCCAGCACCATCCAGATATCGAGCCGGTCAAGACCCGCCTGCATGTCGACGAACCCCTGGGCGAGGGCGCCACCGTCGGCCTTGACCACGAACGCGCCCATTACCTGCGCCACGTGCTCAGGCTGGACAAGGGTAACCGCGTAGCGCTCTTCAACGGCCGCGACGGCGAGTGGTCGGCCCGCATCGACGGTTTCGGCAAGGGCTGGTGCAGTCTGGCGGTCGAGTCCCGGCGCCGGCCGCAGGCCCCGGAGCCGGACGTCTGGCTGCTGTTCGCCCCGATCAAGCGGGCACGGATCGATTTCGTCGCCGAAAAGGCGGCGGAACTCGGCGCCTCCGCCGTCTGGCCCGTCATCACCCGTCACACCGATGTCGCCCGGGTCAACACCGACCGGCTGCGCGCCAATGCGATCGAGGCCGCCGAACAGTGCGAGCGGCTTACCGTTCCCGAGATCCGCGAGCCGGTCAGGCTGGATCAGGCGATGGCCGGCTGGGACCCCGCGCGCCCCTTGCTGCTCTGTGCCGAAGCCGGTCCTGTGCGCCCGGTCGCGGCGGCCCTGGCCGGCCTTCCGCCCGGTCCGGCCGCAATTCTCACAGGTCCCGAAGGGGGCTTCGCCAAGGATGAGCTTGACGGGTTGATCAATCTGCCATTTGTTGTTCCTGTCGGGCTGGGGCCAAGGATCCTGCGTGCCGACACGGCGGCGCTCGCCGCACTCGCTTGCTGGCAGGCCCATTGCGGGGACTGGTCGGCAGGGGGTGCCGACGTGCGTCCTCCGTTCCGTTCCCAAGAATCAGGTTGATCAGGCACCCATGTCCGCCCCTCCGAAGTCACGCGGCGAACCGATCACCGACCTCCGCGGTCTGGTGAGCCATCTCGAACAGGGCAGCAAGCCGGAGTCCGAATGGCGCATCGGCACCGAACACGAGAAGTTCGCGTACCGCACCAGCGACCTGCGGCCGCTGCCCTATGACGGTCCTGACGGCATTTCCGAATTGCTGAACCGGATGACCCGGTTCGGCTGGGAACCGGTCGTCGAGAACGGCAACGTCATCGCCTTGACCAGCGGCGCCTGCAACGTCAGCCTCGAGCCGGGCGGGCAGGTCGAACTGTCCGGTGCCCCGCTGGAAACCCTGCACGACACCTGCGCCGAGGTTCACGAGCACCTGGATCAGGTCAAGCAGATCGGCCGCGAGCTTGGCATCGGCATGATCGGCCTCGGCTTCAATCCCAAGTGGAGGCGGGACGAGATCCCCTGGATGCCCAAGGGCCGCTACAAGATCATGCGCGAGTACATGCCCAAGCGCGGCACTCTGGGGCTCGACATGATGATGCGGACCTGTACCGTGCAGGTGAATTTGGACTTTGCGTCCGAAGCCGACATGGTCAAGAAGTTCCGGGTCAGCCTGGCGCTCCAGCCGATCGCCACGGCGCTGTTCGCCAACTCGCCCTTTACCGAAGGCAAGCCGAACGGCTTTCAGAGTTTCCGCAGCCATATCTGGACCGATACCGATCCGGACCGTTCCGGCGACCTGCCGTTCGTGTTCGAGCAAGGCTTCGGCTTCCAGCAATACGTGGACTATGCGCTGGACGTGCCGATGTACTTCGTCTACCGCGACGGCAAGTACATCGACGCCTCCGGCCAGAGCTTCCGCGACTTCCTGCAAGGCAAGCTGCCCGCCTTGCCGGGCGAACTGCCGCTGATGACCGACTGGGCCGATCACCTGACGACGCTGTTCCCGGAAGTGCGCCTCAAGCGCTACCTGGAAATGCGCGGTGCCGACGGCGGCCCCTGGCGCGGCCTCTGCGCCCTGCCGGCCCTATGGGTCGGACTGCTCTACGACGGCCAGGCGCTGGATGCCGCCTGGGATCTCGTCAAGGACTGGACGGAAGAGGAGCGGGCGCATCTGCGTGCCGACGTCCCCCGGCATGCACTGGACACCGTCCACCGCGGTCGCCCGCTGAAGGAGCTCGCGATGGAAGTCCTGCGCATCGCCGAAGGCGGCTTGGCCCGGCGTGCCCGCAACGACCGCTGGGGCGACGACGAGACCCACTTCATCAACACGCTGCTGGAAGTCGTCGAATCGGGCGAAACCCCGGCGACCAAGCTGCTGAAGCTTTACCACGGCGAATGGAAAGGCGACATCGACCGCGTCTTCGCCGAGTTCTCGTACTGAGCGCAGTTCGCCAACGCTTCGA
Organism: Skermanella sp.; assembly: GCF_059503625.1. Classification (NCBI taxonomy): domain Bacteria; kingdom Pseudomonadati; phylum Pseudomonadota; class Alphaproteobacteria; order Rhodospirillales; family Azospirillaceae; genus Skermanella; species Skermanella sp. The sequence continues at coordinate 7,778 of NZ_JCACHA010000627.1, read as the reverse complement.
AGTCTGCTGAAACGACGTGGACGCGGCCTCCGGCCGCGTTTGCCTGCTCCGCCGGTCGGGCCTGATGGCAGACCAGCCTACCGTCCCACGGCCCCGTCGGTATTCGCTCCGGCCAGATTGGCTCCCGTCAGGTCGGTCCCGTTCAGCACCGCTTCCCGCAGGTCCGCGCCACGCAGGTCGGCCTTCGCCAATACCGCGTCCGTCAGGTTGACGCGGCGCAGGTCTGCGTTACGGAGGTTGGCGCCCTCCAGCCGGGCGCGGTGCAGGTTCGCGCGCCAGACATGTCCCGTGCCGCTCTGGATATGGACCGGGTTCAGCCTTGCGTCCGAGAGATCGGCGCCGGTCAGCGTCGCGCGTTCCAGGTTGACGCCGCGAAGATCGGCATTCGACAGGTCGGCGCGCCGTAGATCGGCCAGCGACATGTCGGTCATTGCCAGCACGCTGCCCGCCAGCTTCGTTCCGGACAGCACGCAACTCTGCATGATGGCGGCCGACAGGTTCACGCCGCACATGTCCATGCCGCTCAGGTCCAATCCGCCAAGGTCGGCCCGTCCTCCCGACTTGCCGCCGCTGTCCATCCAGGCCGCGTGTTCCGTCAGCAGTTCCGGCAGCTCGCGCCCCAGGTCGCCGAAAGATTTCGCCATGATGGCGCCCGCCAGTTCCGGTGCCCGGCGCTGCATGTCGTCCATGATGACGCCGATCATGATCGCGTTGGTCAGCTTGACATTGCCGAACTGTGCTCCCGACAGGATCGCGCCGCTGAGCCGCGCACCGGACAGATTGGCATCCGTCAGGTCGGCACCTTGCAGGTCGGCTCCGGTCAGGTCCGAGTTGGTCAGGTTGGCGCGGATGAACTTGGTGCCGCGCATGATGGCGTCGGTCAGGTCAGTCTGCATGACGAAAGCGTTCGATACCCGTGCCCGCGACAGGTTCGCCCCGCGCATGGTGGCGCAGGTCAGTTCAGTCGTCAGCTTGACGGCCGCACCGTTGATGGACGACACGTCCCCCGCCTTCCCGACATGGAGCAGCGTGCCGTCCCGCAGGTCGGCCTCCAGCAGCATGGCTTCGCTGAGGATCGCGCCGCGCATGCAGGCGCCGCGCAGATCGGTCCGCGAAAGGATGGCGCCCGTCAGGTTCGCCAGCCGCATGTCGGTGCCATAAAGATCGGCATTGGTCAGGTTGGAGCCGAGCAGGCGCGTGCTGAACAGCTTGGCGCCGCTGAAATCCGCTTCGGTCAGGTCGAAGCCGCTGAGGTCCAGGTGCGAAAGGTCGCGCATCTTGAAACTTGCGCGGGTGCCGCCGGGCTGTCGCTTGAGAAATGCCCTGTGTCTCGACGCGAGGACAGTCAATTCCTGCTGGGAAAGCCGCGTACGCGGGATATCGGCGATCTCGCCAGAAGCGGAGGTCATGAAGGAGCCATCCTGGAAGCGACCCTGGTAGTTTGGGTCACAAACAAGAATAAACCGTTAAGGCGATTTTCGCTAAATGCCGTTCCTCATATCAGGATATGTCAAAGCCGCTGGAACTGTCGCAGCGCCGTCCGGTTGGAATCGGCCAGATCCAGTGCCCCCAACCGATTGATTGCGAAGCCATGGCCGAACAAATCCCCCTGTCCGACAGCGCCAGCGCCGTCGATCCCGAGATCGACGCGGCGCGTAACGACAAGACCCACGAGATCGCTCCCGACCTGGCCTATCGCCGGCTCGGCATCGTCAACGTGATCTTCGTCGGACGTTCCGGCGCCGGCGACCGGCAGTGGGTGCTGGTGGACACCGGCATCCCCGGAACCAAGGGCTTCATAAAATCCGCCGCCGAGGAGCGCTTCGGCCGCGGCGCGCGTCCCGCCGCCATCGTCATGACCCATGGCCATTTCGACCACATCGGCGCGTTGGAGGACTTGGCGGAAGAATGGGACGTCCCCGTCTACGCCCATCCTCTGGAGCATCCCTATCTCGACGGCAAAGCCTCCTACCCGCCGGGCGATTCCTCGGTGGGAGGGGGAGCCATGGCGGCCCTGGCGCGCCTGTACCCGCGCGGCCCGGTCAACGTGGCGGCACGCCTCAAGACACTTCCCGATGACGGCAGCATTCCCGGCATGCCCGGCTGGCGCTGGCTTCACACGCCGGGCCACAGCGTCGGCCACGTCTCGTTCTGGCGGGAGAGCGACCGGACGATCATAGCCGGTGACGCCTTCGTCACGACCGACCAGGAATCCGCCTATGCCGTCGCCCTCCAGAAGGCACAGATGCACGGCCCGCCGATGTACTACACGGTGGAATGGGACAAGGCGAAGTCCTCGGTCGAAAAGCTTGCTGCCCTGGAACCCGAGCTTGTCGTCACCGGCCATGGCGCAGCGATGCACGGCCCCGAGATGCGCACCGCATTGCACACCCTGGCACGCGACTTCGACCGCATAGCGGTCCCGAAGCAGGGCATCTACCTGAAGGAACCCGCGCGGGCGGAAGACGGCTCGGCCTATCGGCGCTGAGAAGGGGCAGGCGGCATACGATGGGATGAATTTGCCGCAGGCGGTGCGGGTGGAGTTCAACTGGCTGACTGCGTGTGAAAAATGCGATCAACCCGGCACCTGCACCTATGCCGTGAATCGATCCCGATGCCGCCTCGCCTGATCCAACGCCATGACCAGTTTTTCAAACGCCTGCTCGAACGCGACGGTACGGCGGGAGCGCTCCTTCGGGAAAGACTGCCGCCGGCCATCGCAGAACGACTCGGTCCGGACGCGCCGGAACTCGTCGCCGGCTCGTTCGTAAGCCGGGAATTGCAGGAGCACCAGACCGACAGACTCTATCGCGTGCGTATGGTGGACGGTGAAATCGCCTTCATCTATGCGCTGATCGAGCACAAATCCTCACCCGATCTGAATGTGACGCTCCAACTGCTGGGTTACATGGTGCAAATCTGGCAGTGGTGGATCAGGCAGGAAATCAACAGTAGAAATAACCGGCGGCGACGGTTGCCGCCAATCTTCCCTATAGTCGTCTATCATGGCGAGGCGGAGTGGCACATACCGCTCGACTTCGTCGGCGGCATGGATCTATCGGTCGACGACGCCCTCCGCCCGCATCACCTGAACTTCAGCTATTCGCTGGCCGACCTTGGTCGGATCGAAGACGCCGAACTGTCCCGGGATGAAACCCTCCGGGTCGGCTTCCTGATCCTGAAGCACGGCAGCCGGAACGGCGACTTGCGGGAGACCCTGCTGAAACTCGGCAAGCTTGCTGCTACATTGGGCTATGATGACTTGGTGGCCCTGGTGCGCTACATTCTGAGCGAGCCCAACGCAGTCGAGGCGGCGATCATAGGGGACGTCCTTAAAGAAATCATACCTGGCCAGGAGACGAGAATTATGTCGATCGCGGCGGAGCAGTGGAAAGCCGAAGGCTTTCAGATGGGGGAAATCAAAGGCAAGGCAGCGGGCATAGAAGCCGGCAAAGCCGACCTCCTCCTGCGACAGTTACGGCGGCGCTTCGGCTCCCTGCCCGAGTCCGTCCAGGCGAGAGTGCAATGCGCCTCCGAGGACCAGTTGAACGAGTGGGCGGAAGCCGTCTTGGATGCATCGACGCTGGATGCCGTCTTCGGCACGCATGGGACCAACTGATCGCGGGTGAATATTCTGGCAGAGTTTCCGTCAGCAGCGGATGTAATTTGCGCATGCCGGTGCCGACACGGTAGAATACGCCGGCATACGTTGATGTCCGTCGAACTCCGAGAGACGCCGGGCGGTTCGGCAGCTGAAACGTAAAGTTGTCCGTCATGACATTTGCTTACAATTCATGTCGCATTGGGGAATGTCGTCACGCCGCCGCCTCGAAGGTCGCGTAGAGCTTCCGCGCCGTTTCCACGACCTCCCAGGTCCCGACGAACCCGGCGGGCATGACGAAGCTGCTGCCGGCGCGGAAGGTCCTTTCGCCGCCGGCCTCGTCGCGGACCACGACGACTCCGCTTATCAGGTGACAGAACTCGTTCTCGGTGAAGGCGACCCTCCACACGGCGGGGGCGCCCTCCCATATACCGGTGGAGAACTGGCCGGTCCTGTCCGTGAAGTAGTTCCAGGCGGTCTGGTCCGGCGACCCCGCGAGAATGCGGTCCGCGTCGGGCCGGATAGTAAACTCCTCCGACGGGGTTTCTCCGAAAACGGCAACGTCTGCTATCGCGATGGACATGAAATTTCCTTTTTACGGGCGGGCCGGCATATCCGAGGATACGAAATGCGCGGTCTGTATTGCATAAAAGTCTAGTCCCTTGAGACGGGGAGGGGCAAAGGCTATGGTGTCGCCAAAAGGAGAGCCCGGCTAATTCCGTCAATTCGGGGGCCGGGAAATTCGGGTCCCATGCTGGAACGAGATATCAGAGAATAAAACAATGGCCAAAGCGCGCACGCTCTTCGACAAGATCTGGGACAGCCACGTCGTCCACCGCCAGGAGGACGGCACCTGCGTCCTCTATATCGACCGCCATCTGGTGCATGAGGTGACCAGTCCTCAGGCCTTCGAAGGGCTGCGGCTTGCCGGCCGCAAGGTCCGGCGCCCCGAGGCCACTCTGGCGGTCGCCGACCACAACGTGCCGACCAGCGACCGCAGCCAGGGCATCGCGGACGAGGAAAGCCGCATCCAGGTCGAGACGCTGGAGCAGAACGCGCGCGACTTCGGCGTGCCTTACTATGCCATGGACGACATCCGCCAGGGCATCGTCCACATCATCGGGCCGGAACAGGGCCTGACCCAGCCGGGCATGACCATCGTCTGCGGCGACAGCCACACGGCGACCCACGGCGCCTTCGGTGCGCTGGCCTTCGGCATCGGCACGTCGGAGGTCGAACACGTGCTGGCGACCCAGACGCTCCAGCAGCGTCCGGCCAAGAACATGCGCATCACGGTCGATGGCGACTTGGCCGTCGGCGTCACCGCCAAGGACGTGATCCTCGCGGTCATCGGCGTGATCGGCACCGCCGGCGGCACCGGCTACGTGATCGAATACGCCGGCAAGGCGATCCGCGACCTTTCGATGGAAGGCCGCATGACCGTCTGCAACATGTCGATCGAGGCGGGCGCCCGCGCCGGCCTGATCGCTCCCGACGAAACCACCTTCGAGTACCTGAAGGGCCGTCCCTACGCCCCCAAGGCCGGCAAGTGGGAACAGGCCGTCGCCTATTGGCGGACGCTGCCGAGCGACGAGGGCGCCGCCTACGACAAGGAAGTGGTGCTGAAGGCCGAGGACATCGTGCCGCAAGTCACCTGGGGCACCAGCCCGCAGGACGTGCTGCCGATCACCGGCATCGTTCCCAACCCCGCCGATGTCGCCGACCAGGGCAAGCGCCGCGCGGTCGAGCGGGCGCTGGAATACATGGGCCTGACCCCCGGCACGCCGCTGAACCAGGTCAAGGTCGACAAGGTCTTCATCGGCTCCTGCACCAACGGCCGGATCGAGGATCTGCGCGCCGCCGCGACCGTCGCCAGGGGCCGCAAGGTTGCCGATGGCGTCTATGCGATGATCGTCCCCGGTTCCGGCCTCGTGAAGGAGCAGGCCGAGGAAGAAGGTCTGGATGTGATCTTCAAGGAAGCCGGCTTCGACTGGCGCGAGCCCGGCTGTTCCATGTGCCTCGCCATGAACGCCGACAAGCTGAGCCCCGGCGAGCGTTGCGCATCGACCTCCAACCGCAACTTCGAAGGCCGTCAGGGCCGTGGCGGGCGGACCCATCTGGTCAGTCCGGCGATGGCCGTCGCCGCCGCGGTGACCGGCCACCTGACCGACATCCGCGAACTGGCCTGAGGAGAGCCCGGAAAGTGGAAAAGTTCACCACCCTGACCGGGGTCGCCGCCCCGCTGCCGATCATCAACGTCGATACCGACATGCTGATCCCCAAGCAGTTCCTCAAGACGATCAAGCGGACGGGCCTGGGCAAGCACCTGTTCGACGAGATGCGCTACACGCCGGACGGGCAGGAGAGGCCCGACTTCGTTCTGAACCAGCCGGCCTACCGCCAGGCGAAGATCCTCGTGGCCGGAGACAACTTCGGTTGCGGGTCGAGCCGCGAGCACGCGCCCTGGGCGCTGGCCGATTTCGGCATCAAGTGCGTCATCGCCCCCAGCTTCGCCGACATCTTCTATAACAACTGCTTCAAGAACGGGATCCTGCCGATCGTCCTGCCGCAGGAGCAGGTCGACCTTCTGATGGACGACGCGGAGCGCGGTGCCAACGCCGTGGTCTCGATCGACCTGGAAAAGCAGGAGATCACCGGCCCCGACGGCGGCAAGATCACGTTCGAAGTCGATGCCTTCCGGAAGCACTGCCTGCTGAACGGTCTGGACGACATCGGCCTGACGCTCGGACACGTCCAGTCCATCGACAGCTACGAGACATCGCAGCGCGGTACGCAACCCTGGCTGTGGGCGTAGCGCAACAGGGGAGCTTTTCAGGAGCGTGAATGCGCATTACAAAGCTCCCCACCAGATATTCCACGGAGAAACCACGCGATGTCCGCCAATAAGAAGCTGCTGATACTGCCCGGTGATGGTATTGGCCCGGAAGTTATGCGCCAGGTACGCCGCGTGATCGACTGGATGGATCGTAGGCGTAAAGTCACGTTCGACGTTCAGGACGGTCTGGTCGGGGGCGCCGCCATCGACCAGTATGGCGTGCCGGTCAGCGACGAGACGATGGCCGACGCGTTGAGCGTCGATGCCGTTCTGCTCGGCGCGGTCGGTGGTCCCAAGTGGGACAACATCGGTTTCGACAAGCGGCCTGAAGCTGGCCTGCTCCGGCTCCGCAAGGAGCTTGGCCTGTTCGCCAACCTGCGTCCGGCGACCGTGTTCGACGCCCTGGTCGATGCCTCGACCCTCAAGGCCGACATCGTTCGCGGCCTCGACCTGATGATCGTCCGCGAGCTGACCGGCGGCGTCTATTTCGGCGAACCGCGCGGGATCGAGGAACTGCCCGACGGCCAGCGCCGGGGCGTCAACACCCAGGTCTACACCACGGCGGAGATCCAGCGCGTCGCCCGCGTCGCGTTCGAACTGGCGCGCAAGCGCCAGAACAAGCTCTGCTCGGTCGAGAAGGCCAACGTGATGGAGTCCGGCCTGCTGTGGCGTCAGGAAGTGACGAAGCTGCATCAGGCCGAATATTCCGACGTGCAGCTTTCCCACATGTACGCCGACAACTGCGCCATGCAGTTGATCAAGAACCCCAAGCAGTTCGACGTGATCGTCACCGACAACCTGTTCGGCGACATGCTGTCGGACGAAGCCGCCATGATGACCGGCTCGCTCGGCATGCTGCCGTCGGCCTCGCTCGGCGCGCCGGACGAAACGGGCCGCCGCCGCGCCCTGTACGAGCCGGTGCATGGCTCCGCCCCCGACATCGCCGGCCGCGACCTCGCCAACCCGATCGCGACGCTGCTCAGCTTCGCCATGATGCTGCGCTACTCGTTCGACATGAACGAGGACGCCGGCCTGATCGAGAAGGCTGTCCAGAACGTCCTGAACGGCGGCACCCGCACTTCGGACATCATGGCCCCCGGCATGGCTCGCTGCTCGACCTCCGTCATGGGTGACTCGATCATCCGCGAACTGGAGAAGGTAGCCGTCGCGGTGTAAGCCGCAGCGCTGCACCCGACAAAAAAGCCCGCCGGATCGTCAGGTCCGGCGGGCTTTTTTGGCATCAGGCCGCGTGGCTTGGTATCAGGTCCAACTCGTCGCGCAGCGCACGCTCCGCTTTCCATAGGTCATGCGCCTGCTGCATCCGAAGCCACAATCCAGGAC
>NZ_JCACHA010000626.1:0-15893 GCF_059503625.1 Skermanella sp. | reverse complement strand
AGGCCAGCCCCAGGCCGACCAGGATGGGCGCGAAGGGGAACATGTCGCGCTGGTTCAGCCTGGGCAGGAAACGGATCAGCGTCACGACCATCAGCAGGCTAGCCACATAGGGCGCCAGCATGATCGGGCTGAATTCGGTCCAGCCGGAATGGAAATCGACGACGCGGCGGACGAACGGCGTAAGGAACCAAAGCCACCAGACATGGACCAGGTAGGCCGCCGGGAAACGGACGAAAAGGACGGCCGCCACCACGAAGGCCAGCGGCGTATAGAAATAGCGTGCCGGCCCCGTCAACCCGGCCGAGCACGACAGCAGCACGATAGCCCAGAACCCGCCGACGAAGAAAAGACTGACCGGAACGGCCAGTTTTATCTGTCGGCGGCGTCCGGCAATAGGGTGATCCATACTATGCGCCGTCATCAAATGCTTCCTGATCTGTTATCCGGAACCAATTGGCTCGCCGACGCCAATCGCCCGTGGCGGAGCCGTTCCTGGACTTGGTGTTACCACAGCCTGGAACTATTCAAATAACCGGCAAGCAGGTTAGTCCGAAGAAGAAGCGGGCTTAGAAAGTCCTACCGTCTTCGGGACGCGGCTTTGAAACAGGGTGAGCACTTCGGAATTCTTGGAAGACGAAGAACTCGGATACGACCGTCTGGCCATCCGCCAAAAAATAGATACCCCTTCGCTCCGCTCGAAGCCCCGAAGAGCGCGGCATGGCATCCAAGAATCTCCCTCCAATGAGGATCTTCCGGCATTTTACGCGATTGCCGTAGCATCCGCGCCCGGTGCCTGGGATTGGCGATGAGGCCGGCTTGTACCTTGCCAGCTTGTACCTTGCCGGCTTGTACCTTGCCGGCTTGTACCTTGTGGGTCGGTCTAAAGCGAAGCGGCAGCCGACATGAACGCGCCTGCTTGTCGGCTGCCGCTTCGCTTTAGACCGACCTACGAAGAACCGTCCCTCTTCAACGATCCAAAAATACTCTCCACCGGCTTGATTGAACCGCACTTTGAAAACCGGGTGATATTCTTTATGACCTTGCCGAAACAAGTAGCCCGCGCGCCGCAAAACCGGCCGCCGCTTTCCCTGGTCTCCTCCAGGCGCATCACCGCCCTTCAGATCGGTATCGGCTGGTTCCCCGAAACGCCCGGCGGGCTGGACTGCGTCTATTATAACCTGACGCGGCACCTGCCGGAGAAAGGCGTCGACGTCGTCGGTCTGGTTGCCGGATCGGATAAGGTGATCCTGGACAGCCAGGGACGCGTCGCCAGCTTCGCCCGGCACGAGGACGGCTGGAAGTCGAGGCTCCGCGCCATCCGGCGCTATGCGACGGAAGAACTCAACTCCGGCCGGGTCGACCTGATCGCCAGCCATTTCGGCCTCTACAGCCTGCCGCTGCTCGATCACCTGCGCAAACGCCCTTTCGTGTTCCACTTCCATGGTCCGTGGGCCTTCGAATGCGAAGCCGAAGGGGGCGACTTCCTTGCCACCCGCAGCCGGTGGCTGATCGAGAAGGCCGTCTACCACCATGCCGACCGCTTCGTCGTGCTGTCGGACGCCTTCGCCACCCTGCTGGAAACCCGCTACGGCGTCGCGCGCGACCGGATCGACATCGTCCCCGGCGGCGTCGCCGACAGTTTCTTCAAGGCGTCGGCGTCGCCGGAAGATGCCCGTCTGGCGCTGGGGCTGCCGGAAGACAGGCCGATCCTGCTGACGGTCCGGCGCCTGTGCCGGCGCATGGGACTGGAAAGCCTGATCGATTCCATCGCCGAAGTGCGGAGGCATGTCCCCGACGTGCTTCTCCTGATCGGCGGCAAGGGACCGATCGAGGCCGACCTGAAGCGCCGGATCGACGAGCGCGGCCTGGGGCGGCACGTCCGCATGCTGGGCTTCATTCCCGACGACGACCTGCCGCTCTATTATAGGGCGGCCGACCTGTCGGTCGTCCCGACGGTGGCGCTGGAAGGTTTCGGCCTCGTCGCCGCCGAGTCCCTGGCCGCCGGCTGTCCGGCCCTGGTGACGCCGGTCGGCGGCTTGCCGTCGGTCGTGGCGGAACTTTCGCCCGGTCTGGTGCTGTCGGATGCGACGGCGGAGGCGCTGGCCGACAGCCTGACCGGAGCCCTGAAGGGTACGCTGAAGCTGCCGAGCCGGGCCGCCTGCCGCCGCTATGCGCTGGACCGTTTTCAGTGGTCGCTGGTCGCCGAGCGGACCGAGCGGGTCTACCGCAAGGTCCTGGGGGGCCGGTCATGACGCGCCCCCTCAACATCGGGATGATCAGCTTCGCCTTTCACCGCGCCAACGGTCAGGGACTGGTCAACTGCGAAATCGCCACGGCGGCGCTGGCGCGCGGCCACCGGGTCACGGTCTTCTGCGAGGACATCGATCCCGTCCTGGCGGCCCACCCCGGCGTCGATGTGGTGAAGCTCGGCGGCGCCAAGCTGCCGACCCAGCTGCTGCGCGACCAGGCGATGGCGCTCCAGGCGACCCTGGCCGTCGCCAAGCGCCGCCGCGACCTGGATATCGTCGCCACCAACGGCTTCTGCATGTGGGGCAGGAGCGACGTCAACGCGGTTCATTTCCTGCACCGCACCTGGGCTCGGTCGCCGAACCATCCGTGGCGTCTGAGAAAGACCCCGGACAGCGCCTATCGCCGGCTGTACAGCTTGGCGAACTGCTGGTTCGAGCGTCATTCCTTCGAGCGGTCCCGGCATATCGTCGCCGTCTCCGAACCTCTGCGGCAGGAGGTGATCGAACTGGGCCTGCCGGCGGCCCGGGTCACCACGATCTACAACGGCGTCGATCTCGCCCGCTTCCGCCCCGGTCCGCCGGAGCGTGCCCGCTTCGGCCTGCCCGAAGGCGTGCCGATGGGCATCTTCGTCGGCGACATCCAGACCAGCCGCAAGAACCTGGACAGCGTGCTGAAAGCGCTCGTGGATGTCCCAGGCGTCCATCTCGCCATCGTCGGCACGGCGGAGGGCAGCATGTTCCCGGCCATGGCGGAGCGGCTGGGCGTTGCGGACCGCTGCCATTTCATCGGGTTCATGACCCAGGACGACGTCGCCGCCGCCTTTCGCTCCACCGATTTCTTCATCTTCCCGTCCCGCTACGAGACCAGCGGCCTCGTCCTGCTGGAAGCGGCCGCCACCGGCCTGCCGCTGATCACCGCCCGCTCGGTCGGCGGCGCCGGCATCTTCGCCCCCGACGCGGCCTTGATATCCTCCGATCCGGAAGATGTAGCCTTCCTGACGCAATCGATGCTCCGGCTGCGCGACGATCCGCACCTTGCGGGAGATCTCTCCCGGGCCGCGCAGGCGATTGCGGAGCGCCAGACATGGTCGGCGGCGACGCAGCACTACCTCGACCTTTTCGAGCGTCTCGCCGACAGCCGCTCTCCAGTGAATGCATCTATCGACCTAAGGCTGTCCAAAGGCGCTTGAAGACGCCGCCGGAGTATTCGACGGCGCGACGTAATCCGGGCTTTGCAGCCACTGAGGAGTAATACAAATCCCGGACTGAGCAGGCGCGGCAAATTTTGGTAAAAAATTTTATAACTTATTTATCACAGGACGGCGCCGAGCCAGATGAGCCCATCCATACTGTTCGTCGACCATGCCTCGGACGTGGGTGGGGCCGAGCTGTCGTTGTTCGACACCGCGATGCACTGGCAGTCGCCTTTGCACGTGGCGCTCATGCAGAACGGTCCTTTCGCGGATCTCCTGCGCTCCAACGGCGTTCCGGCCACGGTGGTCGAGGCCGGCAGCGCCGTCCTCGGCGTCCGGCGCGGCGGCGGCTGGAAACAAGGGCTGCGGGCCGTCGCCGGCATCCCGGCGCTGTCCTGGCAGCTCGCCAGGCTCGCACGCCGTCATGACGTCGTCTACGCCAACACGCAGAAGTCCCTGATCGCCGGCGGCCCCGCCGCTTGGCTGGCGGGCAAGCCGCTGGTCTGGCACCTGCACGACATCCTGTCGCCCGAGCATTTCTCGGCCATGAACCGGCGCCTGCCGGTCGCGGCCGCGAACCGTTTCTGCTCCCGCGTCATCGCCAACTCTTCCGCCACCGCCGAAGCCTTCATCAAAGAGGGCGGCAATCCCGGGCTGGTCGGCATCGTGCCCAACGGCATCTCGTCCGAGCCGTTCAAGCGCGACAGTGCCGAGGACATCGCGGCGCTGCGCCGCAGCCTAGGCCTGGAGGGCAGGAAACTGGCCGGCATGTTCGGCCGTCTGGCTGCCTGGAAGGGCCAGCACGTCTTCATCCGCGCCGTGGCGGACATTCCCGGCCTGCACGCCGTCATCGTCGGCGGGGCGCTGTTCGGGGAGGAAGCCTACGAGGCGGACCTGAAGCGCTTGTGCGCCGAGCTGGGCATCGCCCACCGGGTCCATTTCCTGGGCTTCCAAAGCGATATCCCCCGCCTGATGCGGATGATGGACCTGATCGTCCATGCCTCCACCGCTCCCGAGCCGTTCGGGCGCGTCCTGGTGGAAGCGATGCTGGCCCAGACCCCGCTGATCGCCAGCAGGGCCGGCGGCGCGCTCGAAATCGTCCAGGACCGGGTATCCGGCCGCCTCGTGGCTCCTGACGACGCAGCCGATCTCCGCGACGCCATCGCCGACACCCTGGCATGGCCGACGGCGACATCGGCGATGGTCGCGAACGCCTACGGCGTCGCGACGACAAGGTTTTCCACCGAGGTCATGATCGACGGCATCCGCCGCGAGATCGCCCTCGCCCTGCCCGCCGGGGCATACACCGCCCCGGCGTCTTCGCAGCCATTTCCGGCTGAATTCATCAACACCACCAAACTTTGATTGAGGCGATAATGAGCGTCGAGATGCTCTCTTCCCCCATCAGCGAGCCGGCACCGGCCCAGCCCCGCCCGGCCAAAGGCGATGAAATCGACCTTGGCGCCATCGTCGCGGCGATCAAGCGCCGCCGCGGCACGATCCTGGGGCTGGCCGTGCTCTGCACATCGATCGGGATCGGCGCCAGTTATGCCGTCAAGCCAACCTATTGGGCCGAAGCCGTCGTTTCGCTGAACGTCCGGAACGCCGTAGTCACCGACAACCAGAGCGTGGTCGGCGACCTGAAGGTCGACAGCTCGGTCATCCGCGGCGAGATCGACATCATCACGTCGCGGGTCGCGGCGGGCCGCGTCGTCGATGCGCTGGCCCTGAAGCCGGAGCCGGCCGCCGAGGACGGCGCGCTGGCGACCGGTCTCCAGAGGCTGGGCAACTCGATCGTCGAGTCCGGCCTGTTCGACAGTGTCGCAGGATTGATCGGCCCCAACGACACCGTCGCGTCGCTGCGCCGGACACTGGCGGAAGTCCCGGCCCCCGTGGTCCCGGCCGCCGGCGATCCGCGCGAGCAGATGATCAACACGCTGCTGGGCAATGTCAGCGCCAGCAACGACGGCCGGTCGTACAGCATCCGGATCGGCTATTCCGCGGCGTCTTCCGATCAGGCGGCCCTGATCGCCAACGGCTTCGCCAACGAATACCTGGACATGCAGCGGGACGAGAAGGTCCGCGAGACGCTGAACGCCAACGATTGGCTGAAGCGTCAGGTCCAGACCCTGCGCGAAGACGTCCTGACCGCCGAAAGCCGGGTCCAGAAGCTTCAGGAAAACGCCGGCCTGGGCGATGCGACGCGCGGCGGGTCCGCCGTCAACCAGCAGATGACCCAGCTGAACGTCCAGCTCGTCGCCGCCCGTGCGGCCACGACCCAGGCCGAAGCCAAGCTGCGCTCCGCCCAGGACCTCCTGCGCGGCGGCAGCGTGGAAAGCGCCGCCGGCGTGCTGGCAAGCCCGATGCTCCAGCTTCTCGCCCGCGACCAGACGGAGATCAAGCGCAAGCTGGCCGACATGTCGAGCCAGTACGGCGACCGCCATCCGACCATCATCGGCATGCGCAGCGAACTGGCCTCGGTCGAAGCCCGCATCAAGGACGAGATCCAGCGCGCGGTCCAGACCCTGAACACCGACGTCGCGGTCGCCCGCGCCAGCGAGCAGAGCCTTCAGAGCCGGATGCGCCAGCTCGAATCCAACTATGCCGACGGCGCCAAGGTCGAGATCCAGGTCCGCCAGTTCCAGCGTGAAGCCGACGCCGCCCGCGAGCTGTACCAGAACTTCCTCCAGCGCATGAAGGAAACCGGCGCTCAGGCCGAACTGGCCCGCCCGGACGCCCGGATCATCTCCGAAGCGGTCGAATCGCCGTTCCCCGCTTTCCCGAACCGCAAGCTGTTCGCGGTCATCGGCCTGGTGTTCGGTCTGTTCCTGGGCCTGTTCATCGCCTTCGTCGCCGAGAACCTCCAGCGCGGCTTCAACGACCTGGACGAAGTGGAAGGCGAGACCGGCATCCCCGGCTTCGGCACCATTCCGCTGGTCCGCGGCCGCCGCAAGAACAACCCGGTCGATTACCTGATCGAGAAGCCGATCTCGTCCTACTCGGAAGCGCTCCGCACCGTCCAGAGCCTGATCCACAGCGTCAGCCACAGCCGCACCGCCCGGGTCATCCTGGTGACCTCGTCGGTGGCCGGCGAAGGCAAGTCCACCTTCTGCGCCTCCCTGACCCGGCAGCTCGCCATGGGTCACCAGAAGGTCCTGCTGATCGACGGCGACCTGCGCCGCTCGCACCTGCTGGAAGTCCTTCCGGGCAAGTCGTCCCTTGCCAAGGGCGAGGAAGCGGCAGACCTGATCGAAGTGCTGGAAGGCAAGCGGGAGTTCGGCGAAGCGATCCGCGTCGACGAAGCGACCGGCCTGCACTACCTGGCGACCGCCCGTCACGAGGACAACCCGCAGCGCCTGCTGATGGGCCGCGAGATGCAGAACGTCATCACCCAGGCGCTCCGCCACTACGACCTGATCGTGATCGACGCTCCGCCCGTAATGGCCGTGTCCGACGCTCTGGTCCTGGCCCGCTATGCCGATGCCAGCCTGCTGATGGTCCGCTGGAACAAGACTTCCCGCAAGCTGGTCCAGGACGCCATCAAGCGCCTCCGCGTCAGCGGCGTGAAGGTCTCCGGCGCCGTCATGACCATGGTCGATCAGAAGAAGAAAGCACGCGGCGGCTACGAGGACTACAGCTACCGCAATCCCTATTACACCGACTGATCCTTGAATCCGGGCCGGCATTTCGCCGGCCCGGCCACTTATACCAAGAGCCGGTGAGACCGACCTACGGCAAGAGCATCTTCACCGGTCAACTTCTTCGGCCCTTGGTATTACTTAATCTTCTTGTATCAGGAATTTCATTCATGAAGGCTTGGCGGTTCATGTTCAGCGGCGGCACGGTTGCCGCTGCGGTTCAGACATTCGGCGCCCGGCTCATCATTCTCGCGATGAACCTTGCCACCGGAATTCTGACGGCCAACCTGCTCGGGGCCGAGGGACGGGGAGAGCAGGGGGCCATGGCCTTATGGCCGTCGGTCCTGCTGCCGATCCTGATCGTCGGCCTGCCGATGTCGCTCGTTTACAACTCACGGAAATCCAAGCGCTTCGCGGCCGATTACTTCTACGGCTCGATCGGCATCGCCCTGGTGCTCGGCACCGCCGGCGGCATCGTCGCGGCCCTGGCGATGCCGCTGATCCTGACCGGTTACAGCCCTGACGTGGTGCTGGGCGCACAGGGTCTGGTGCTGATGCTGCCCCTGACGCTCTGCAACACGCTGGTCTACAGCGTCTACGAGTCGCGGGGAGAGTTCGGCTACATCAACATCGCGATGCTGGGCCAGACTCTGGCGACGCTGGTGCTGCTGCTGGTGCTGGGCCTGATGGGCGAACTGACCTCCGTCCGCAGCGCCTTCTGCTACGTCATCCCGCCGCTCTGCTTCGCCCTGGTCTTCGGCATCCGGGTCATCCGGAAGATGCCGTTCTCGCTCCGCCGGGCCAAGGTCGCGGCGCGGCGCATGGTCGGCTACGGCCTGCGGTCCTACGGGATCGACGTCATGGGCGTGGTCTCCGGCTATGTCGATCAGATCGTCCTGGTGGCTCTGCTGGCCCCGGCTGAACTGGGCATGTATGTCGTCGCGGCCAGCCTGGCCCGGATGCTCCACATGATCAGCGGCGCCACGTCGACGGTGCTGTTCCCCAAGGTGGCGGCGCAGCCGCTGGATCAGGTAATGAAATACGTCTCGCTCAGTTCGCGGGTGACGACGACGGTCACCGGCCTGATAGCCCTGGCGCTGGGGTTGGCGGCACCCTTCCTGCTGCCGGCGGTCTACGGTCCGGACTTCGCGGCGGCCGCCACTATCTTCCCGATCCTGCTGGCCGAAGCCGTCCTGGCCGGAACGGTCAAGATCATCGGCCAGGGGCTGATGGGGGCCGGACGCCCCGGCACCATCACCCTGGTCCAGGGAGTGGGGCTGGCCGCGGTCATTCCCCTGATGGCCCTGCTGGTGCCGACCTATGGCGTCATGGGCGCAGCGGTCGCGATGCTCCTGAGCACCATGCTTCGGCTGGCCTTCATCGCCGCCAGCTACGAGATCCTGCTGCGCCGCCGGATGCCGGGACTGCTGATCCACCGCAGCGACGTCAGCTTCCTCTACCGCCGGATCATGGGATGAACCTACGCCCGGGACGGAGAGGTATATGGAACACGCATCCCCCATACGGTCGGCCCGATTGTTCCTCCTCTCCAGCCAAAACTACCGGAAATAAATAGGTATGCGGAATAGATCGATTTTTACTCTTCCTGTTCCGAGACCTGGACCTGTAACAAAGTTAAAATAAATAATTACCAGATAGCTAGAAAGGCGAGTTCGTCATGCCGTTCGATAGTAGCGGTTTCCTATCGGAAAAAGCACGCGTCGCTGTGATCCATGACTGGCTCTACACCTTTGGCGGTGCTGAGCGGGTACTGGAACAGATACTCGCTGTATTTCCCAATGCCGATGTCTTCAGCCTCTTCGACGTCCTGCCGGAAGACCAGCGCGGTTTCCTCGGCGGCCGCAAGGTCAAGACGTCCTTCCTTCAGAAGCTGGTGAGGCCCAACAGCAATCACCGCAACTTCCTTCCGCTGATGCCGATCGCGGTCGAGCAGTTCGACCTGTCCGACTACGACCTCGTGATCTCCAGCTCCTACGCCGTCGCCAAGGGCGTGATCACGGGTCCCAGGCAGTTCCATGTCAGCTACGTCCACTCGCCGATGCGCTACGCCTGGGACCTCCAGCACGAGTATCTGCGGAATTCCAAGCTGACCAAGGGCGTCAAGGCCTGGATGGCGAAGCTGCTGCTCCATAAGATGCGGCTGTGGGACATGCGCACCAGCAACAGCGTGGATGCCTATATCTCCAACTCCAACTTCGTTTCCCAGCGGATCTGGAAGCTGTACCGCCGTCCGGCCAAGGTGATCTCGCCGCCGGTCAACCTGGACCGCTTCCGCCTGGGCGACCGCAAGGGCGACTTCTACTTCACGGCGTCCAGGCTGGTTCAGTACAAGCGGATCGACATCATCGCCGAGGCCTTCTCGAAGATGCCGGACCGCCGCCTGATCATCGCCGGCGAAGGGCCGGAGATGAACAAGATCAAGGCGCTGGCCGGTCCGAACGTCGAGATCGTCGGCCATGTCGATGCGTCCCGCATGACCGAGCTGATGCAGCAGGCGAAGGCCTTCGTCTTCGCGGCTGAAGAAGACTTCGGCATCGTGCCGCTGGAAGCCCAGGCCTGCGGCACGCCCGTCATCGCCTATGGCCGGGGCGGCGCCCTGGAAACCGTGCGCGGGCTGGTCAACTCGCCCAATCCGACCGGCATGTTCTTCAACCGGCAGACTGCGGACAGCATCGCCGAGGCGGTCGACCTGTTCGAGCAGATGGCTCACCGGATCACGCCCCAGGCGTGCCGGGCCAATGCGCTCCGCTTCAGCGAGGAGCGCTTCCGCAACGACCTCCTGACCTTCGTGACGGAGGAGTACGACCGTTACTTCCAGCATCAGGACGGCCCGCGGCCGGATGCCACGCCTGAGATCGAGTGGCTGGAAAAGCGGCTTTCCTCCCAGCCCAGCCACGCCGCGTAACCAAGCCGAACAGCCCGCTGAGAGCCGACACCATTTACCTACCCTGGATTTGCAACCTAAAGACGTAACAACTATTGACTGGGCATCCACTGTCATGCCCGAGAGGACGATCATGAACTTGGGTGAAGCAATCAATGGCGCCGTAGCACAACCGGTCCGGCGTCGCACCCCTGCCTCCGCCAGACCTGCCCTGGACAGACCGGCCCTCGACAGCCGCCTGATGGAGCCGGTCGGCCCGGTACCGTTCAACCGCATCTTCCTGACCGGCGAAGAGCGGTCCAGCCTTGCCTCCGTCTGCGAAGGCGGCAACGTCGCGACCGACGGCCGCGCTTCGGCCCGTGCCATCGAAGTCCTGAAGTCCCGGCTGGGATTGCGCCACGTCCTGCTGACCCCGTCCTGCACGCTGGCGCTGGAAGCGATGCCGCGCGTGCTTGGCATCGGCTATGGCGACGAAGTGATCATGCCGTCGTTCACTTTCTGCTCGACCGCCAACGCCTTCCTTCTGGCCGGCGCCAAGCCGGTCTTCGTCGATGTCAGGTCCGATACCCTGACCATGGACGAGGAAGCGATCGAAGCCGCCATCACGCCGAAGACCAAGGCGATCTGCGTCGTGCATTACGCCGGTGTCTGTTCCGACCTGGACCGGATCGCGGAGATCGCGGCTCGCCACGGCATTCCCATGGTGGAGGACGCCGCACAGGGTGTCGGCGCCTACTACAAGGACCGGCCGCTCGGCGGCATCGGCGACCTCGGCGCCTACAGCTTCCACCATACCAAGAACCTGGTCGCGGGGGAGGGCGGGGCCCTTACCATCAACAACCCCGCGCTTGACGACCTTGCCTGCAATTACCGCGACAAGGGCACCAACCGCCGCCAGTTCTTCCGGGGACAGGTCGACAAATACACCTGGGTCAGCCCCGGCTCCTCTCTCGCCATGAGCGAGATCGTTGCGGCCTATCTGGCGCCGCAGCTCGAGGCGATGGACCTGATCACGGCGCTGCGCGGCGCCGCCTACAACTACTACGCCCAAGGCCTCCGCCGGCTGGCGCGCAAGGGCTGGCTGACGCTCCCGACCATCCCCAGCTACGCCCGCAGCAACTACCACATCTTCCACATCATGCTGGAAAGCCAGGAGACGCGGAACCGGCTGCTGGACTTCCTGCGGGCCTGCAACGTCCAGGCGACCACCCATTTCGTCCCGCTGCACTCCGCCCCGATGGGCGTCGCCCATTGCCGGACCGCCGGCGCGCTGCCCGTGACCGAGCATTCGGCCAACTGCATGCTTCGCCTGCCGCTGTTCGCCGACATCTCGCGCGGAGAACAGGACAAGGTCGTCGAGGCGATCCGCACCTTCTTTCTGGGTTGATGGCGGTCGACATGAAAAAGCTGATCAGCGTCTGCATCCCGACTTTCGGGCGCTCGGTCTATCTCCAGACCGCCGTCAGGTCGGTCCTGGAGCAGGACCACCGGCCACTGGAGATTCTGGTCGGCGACGACTCGCCCAACGAGGAGAACGACGCCTTCATCGCATCGCTTCCCCGCGATGAAGGCGTGACGGTGCGCTACCTTCCCAACCCGGTCAGGCTGGGGCAGGCGGACAACGTCAACCGGCTGCTCAAGTCCAGCCGGGGAGACTGGGTCGTCATCCTTCACGATGACGACTACCTTCTCCGCGGCGCGCTGGGCCGGCTGTTCGATGCCGTCCAGAGGTATCCGGACGCGATCGCGGCTTTCGGCTTGCAGGCCGTGGTCGATCAGGACGGCAACTTCGACTGGAAGGCCTCCGCCGCGTCCAACCGCGATTTCGGGCGGACGGCAGAGCTTGCCGGACCCCAGACTTCCCGTCTGGCCAGCGCCGTCAGCGGCCAGTTTCCGAACAACGCCTTCCTGCTGAGGGGCGAGATCGCCCGGCACGTGCTGTACGACAGCTATGGCGAGGTCAAGGATGCCTGCGACTACGATTTCGGCATCCGGGTCGCCTTGTCTCCCGCGGTCGGGACCTTCGTCCTCGTGGACGACTACGTTTCAGCCTACAGGGTCTGGGGCGCTCAGATTTCGAAGAACAGCAGCACCGGCATCGCGGCCCTGCGGATCCTGAAGGCTCTTCAACCGCGCACGCCCGAGGAAGCGGAGGCCATCCGGCGCGCCGTAGCCCGGCACGTTCCGATAGCGGTGAGTGAGTATGCCTGGGTCCACCAGCGCCTCGCCTCGCTGAGGCTACTGTTGTCGTCCTCGTATTGGGAAACCTGCAAGCTTGCTCAGGCACTTTACCACATCATGCTGATCGCCGCCCCCAATATGGCGCGCACCCTGAAATCCCGGCTGCGATCCTGATCCAGTCACCTCGTATTTCAACCACTGGAGCATCCCATGCCGAGCGTGTATTTTCACACTCCGCCCATCGAGACCGATCCTCAGGCAACGACATATCCGCACGTCGTCATAGCTCTCTGCGAGGGCTTGGCGGCGCTCGGCTTCTCCCTTTATGCCGCGCGTCCCTATTGGAGGACCTCGGCGCAGACCAACGAGACCCTGTTCAAATACGACCCGCACGTCGGACCAGACGACTGCGACATCGTGCTGGTCGAATCGGGGCTGGTTCACTACTACGACGGCCTCGAACTGATCCGGAAGCTGAAGCCCAATCCGAATCAGGTCAGGATCTTCATGCACCACACCGATCACAGCAGCGCCGACCAGCGCCGGCTGGTGACGCTCTACGCCGAAAAGTTCGATCTGGTCCTCAGCGCCCACCGGTCGGTGGACCAGACGCTGCCGGGCAACGTCAAGCCGTGGGCGCTGGGGCTGGCGGAGCGCCAGATCCGCGAGCTGACCAACGTGCCGCCATTCGCCAGCCGCGAACGGACGCTGCGCTACAACTTCCGCCACATCGGCAAGATGCAGTCGGTCCGGCAGGCCGCCCAGGACGTCTTCTACCCAATCTCGGACGCCGCACTTCCCGCGACGTTCTCGGCGATGGGGACTCCGGATGAGGCCTACCACAACATGATGTGGAAGCAGACCGGCCGGCGCCACACCCCGGTCTTCTACGAGGAACTGATGTCGGTCACGGCGACCTCGTCGTTCTGCGGCTGGTTCATCCCGTCCTGGCCGCACGATCAGTCGAACCCGCTGTTCGTCCTGCTGTGGCGCCTGATGCGCCGGTTCGACACCCGCAGCACCCGCATCACCATGTGGGATAGCTGGCGCTTCTGGGAAGCGATGGCGGCCGGCTGCGTCAGCATCCATGCCGATTTCGACAAGTACGGCATGGCGCTGCCGGTCAAGCCGGTCAACTGGGAACACTATGTCGGCATCGACTTCGACCGTCCCCAGGACGCCGTCGACCGGATCATCGCCGAACCGGAGGTGCTGGAGCGGATCTCGGCCCAGGGGCGCGCTTTCGCGCTCAAGCATTATAGCCCGGTTCCCGTGGCCGAGCGCTTCCTCGGCCTGATCGGGCGCGAAGTGCCGCGCGCCGACAACGTCCGCGCGATGGCCGGGTAAGCCCGTTCCACAGCGTCGGAGTCAGTACTGCAACCCCGCCGGCTATCAGGCCGGCGGGGTTGCAGCGCTTTGCCTTCCAGCACCTTCTGACCTCGACAGTCTCGCAGTATAGTCCGAACGGGTGATTTTATAGTTTACGTCTTATACGAAATCTCACTATCGTCGAAATATTTCCACGTGGATATCCAATTTGATCGAGAACAAAGTCTATACTGACTGTTCTGTTCGTTACACTGTACGACTTAGATCAATACGCAGGCACATGATGAAAATAGGTTGCCATCGAACGAATGATTACCTTCAGAAGGAATCCGGAAGGCGGCCATATTCATGAAACTGCCGCATCGTCTTCTCATTGTGGTCAGTCTGGCGCTTGTCCCGATATCCGCATTGCAGATTTATTCAGCTTTTTGCCTGGAAAATCAGCAAACGCTTGCGACGTTTGCGGAAGCGCAACGCCTGCTGCAGGTGACCGAAGGCGAGCAGGCCAGTACCATTGCCGGGATCAGGCGCCTTATGGTGACGGTACGGCAGACACCTGTGATCATCGATCAGGACTGGATGCAGTGTCAGGCGATGATGGTTCGCCTGAAAGAAGACTACCCGCCCAACCTTGATCTTTATATCACCGATGCAGCGGGTATCATCACGTGTTCGACGAACTCGTCGGCAGTCGGCATAGACATATCCATGCGGGAGCATGTCAAAGCCGCTTTGGCCGGAACCGAGTTCTTCATCGGCGGACAAATACTGCCTCGAACCAAACAAGATTTGGCGCTGCCGTTTTCGATCCCCTACTGGAATTCAAAAAGCGGTGCCGTTTCGGGTACCGTGACTGCCCTGCTCAATCTCAAATGGCTTGACGATTATCTGGCTGCCAAGCCGTTGCCGCCATCTTTCACGATGACCGTTGCTGACCGGGATGGACTGATAATCACTCAGATCCCACACGCACCCAGCGGGCTGGGCAGCAAGCTTCCGGCTTCGTTCATGTCTCTACTGGGCCGGAACAGCCAGGGTATCGACAACATAATTTATCCGGACGGTACGGAACGCCTGGTAGCCTATTCGCCTGCTTCCGTCGGGCAGCAGGGCCTGTTCACCGCCCTGACCATCGACAACTCCATCGCACTGCATCAGATAAAGAACGATCGCAACATCGCATTGCTGATACTGCTTACCCTGACGGCCGGAACGGCGATCGCCATCATCTGGGCAGGCGACCGTTACGTCAAGGAACCGGCGGAGAAGCTCGCCGACGTGGCCCTCCGGCTGCGGGCCGGCGATCTTGGCGCCCGCGCGGACATCGCCCCTTCCGCCGGCGAGTTCGCGGCCCTGGCGGATGATTTCAACGCCATGGCCTCGGCGCTGGATATGCGTGAGCGAGCCCTGCAAGCCAGCGAAAGCCAGCACCGGGCGGTCTTCGAAACGGCGGTGGACGCCATGGTGGTGATCGACGATGCCGGCACCATCCAGACCGTCAATCCCGCCGCCGCCGATACCTTCGGCTATTCCAAGGACGAACTGGTCGGCAGGAACGTGTCTGTCTTGACAGGCGACGAGCATCGCGGCCTGCACGATAGTTATGTCAGCAATTATCTGCGAACGGGCACCCGGCGGATCATCGGCATCGGCCGCGAAGTCCAAGGATGCCGCAAGGACGGTTCGCTGTTTCCGCTGGAGCTGTCGATCGCCGAATGGCGCGGGCGGAACGGGCAGAAGTTCTTCACGGGCATCATGCGCAATATCTCCGCGCGCCGCGCCGCCGAACGCGAGGTGGAGGAGGAGCGCAACCGTCTGCGCCGGATCGTGGAGGGAGCTCCCTTCCCCGTGATCGTGCATGCCGAGGACGGGGAAGTCCTGCACATCAGCCGAACATGGCTGGACATCACCGGCTATAGCCGGGAAGAACTCGCCACCATGGACGATTGGGTGGAACGGGCCTACGGTCCGGAGAAGAGCGCAGCGGCAACCGCCAGCAAGACGGATATCGAACGGCTCTTCTCGCTGGACAAGCCGATCGACGAGGGCGAGTACATGGTTCGGATCGCCGAAGGGAAGGCCCGCATCTGGGCATTCCGCTCCGCTCCGGTCGGCGAGGACAGGAGCGGCCGCCGGCTGGTGATGAGCATGGCTGCGGACATTACGGAACGGCGGGACGGAGAGGAGCGCATCAAGCTGCTGATGCGGGAAGTCGATCACCGCGCCAAGAACGCTCTCATGGTCGTCCAGTCCATCGTCCACCTGTCGCGTTCCGATGACCCGGTCAAGTTCTCACAAGCGGTCGATGGACGCATCCAGGCGATGGCTCGTGCCCATTCCCTGCTGGCGGACGCCAAATGGTCCGGAGCGGACCTCCAGCGCCTGCTGACCGACGAGC